>DATFBJ010000398.1:0-10644 GCA_035253885.1 Nitrososphaeraceae archaeon | reverse complement strand
CTATGTTCAAGCAATATGGGCACGAAACTCTATAGAATTACTTAATGCTATCGATAGATTAGTTATTCCACTCTTTAAAGAGAAAAGATTCAAAGCTAGTCTGTTAAGTATATCTCTTTTCTTTTTATTATTATTTCCTTTTATAATATTTCCCTTATCATTAATTTCAAATATAAATAATCTATCCCTAATGAGCTTGGGAATCTCTTGTTTATCTGGTTTTATACTAGTAATTATGTTCATTACAAATTTAATTCAGATCAAAACAACGCTTTTATTTAACAAAATTTACTCAATTGGTTTTTTAATTGGAAGCATTATTATAGTTACAAGATTTATTAATAGATTAATAAAATCAAATAGACAAAATAAGATTAACTGGAGAGATAGAATATATATACTCTCTACAGACCAAACTTCTCCATTATAGTATTTTACATATCTGAAAGTGGTTATTTTCTTTCCTTTTTGAGACAAACTCGTTAATATAAATAACATTTTCTTTTTTAGATCCCATTAAAAATCTCCAGTATTCATCTATTGATTTTCTAATTCCAATCCTTTTGGTAGATAATATTAAATTCGGTGGAATGCCTTCTTCTATGTAGATTTCGCTATTAATATCAGTCAAAATGGAATTATTATGGTGTTTATCTATGGATAATGCTTTGGCAATTTTTCCTGGTCCATTAGTTAGAGAATTTAAATCATAATATACATTTCTATGTTGCTTCATAAATTGAATTCCCTCGAGTGGCTGTAACGCTCGTATTAGCACTGCACCTGCCATATCTTTGGGGGATCTAGCAGTAATATTGAAACAGAAATAATTTCCATAAATAAAATATATATAAGATCTTCCTACTGGACCAAACATAGTCTGATTTCTCTTTGTCATACCTTTGAATGCATGACTAGCTTGATCATTTTTGAAACCATATGCCTCTGTTTCTACTATAATACCTGAAAGCTTTATTTTCTTATTATTTTTTGTTATGACTCTCACTAATTTATGTCCCAATAGATCCTGAGCTACTCTCCATGTATCGCGTAAAAAAAAATTCGAATCAAGGATTTTAGCTTGCAAACTTTATTATACAATAAAAAAAGAAGTATAATATAATTTGCAAAATAACCAAGTATCATAGCTTATTGATTTAAATAGTCTCTGATAGTAATAATTCTGTTTGCAAAGAAATCTTGGTATAAGTTATGAATTAAAATTGCCTTTAATACTTATCCATACACCCTTTGGATTAAAATTTTTTGATAAGATAGCTAATTCAAAATTCGGCAAAATTTATGCAAAATTTAATATCTATTTAATGCCGTTAATAACTGCTTTAGCTGTATTTTTAATTGTAGGATCTCTTCTAGTATTATTTTCTAATGATTCTGCTAGGGAAGGTGTTCGTGAGATAGGCCCCCAAGGGAATCTATTGATTCCAGGTTTAAATCCTATACTACCATGGACATATGGATGGATTGGATTAGTCATTACCATAATAATTCATGAAGCAGGACATGGTATTGTAGCCAGAGTCTACAATACCAAAGTAGAGTCAACTGGAGTTGTATTATTTTTTGTGATACCGATAGGAGCCTTTGTAAATATCCAACAAGACGAATTAAATAGAACATCATTCAAACAAAAAAGTGCAATTCTTACTGCAGGACCTATGAACAATATGATACTTGCAGGGATCTGTTTTGGATTGCTATTTCTTTTAGTATCTTCACTTTCACCTATTTCAAATACTTCAGGAGATGAGCCAGGTATTACTATATTAACAGTTGGAGAAAATTCTTTAGCAAAATCTATTGGATTAGAAAAGAATTCTATTATTACTTTTATCAATAATCATCCGATAGAAAATGTTGTAGAGCTACGAGATATTTTAAGAGATAATTTAGGAAAATCTATACAAATAAAGTGGCTGACAGAAGATAAAAGGGAACACATTCAATCTATTAACTTACCTAAATCTGTTCCAGAAAATAAAGGTGTATTAGGCGTTACTCTTGTAGATACATTTTTTGATCCGGTATTAGTTTTAGACAATTACAAAAATCTCTTTTTAACTAATCCCTTAGCAATACTTATGCCACCAACTTTACAGCAAAGTCTGGTTCCATATTCTGATATTATGTCATCCCAATATTCTTCAAGTATTTTTGGTTCAGCTTTTCCAATTATTGGAAATTTACTTTTCTGGATTTGGTTTATCAATTTTAATGTGGGAATATTTAATGCACTTCCTATAACTATGTTAGATGGAGGTCAATGGTATGGTACATTATTAGAAAACAAAATTAAAACCAAAAGCAAAGTAAAGCCATTTACTATTTTAAGCATAATATTTATAATAATTGTAATATTGGCATTTACTTTACCATGGGTTTTACGGTAAGATAATGATGCACATATATATGGTAGATAGAAGTAAATTGATTATAAAATTTTTTCTTGATAGATAAATAAAAAATAAATGCTATAAATGACTAAAACTATATTAATGGAATCAGAAATATAACATATATAAGTTTCAATTTATATCTATTGATTATTTCTTTTAAAATAGATAATAATTGATATTGAAAAAATGAATAAATAAATTTGATAAATATGAAAAAAAATACTAATAATGATAATATTAATACTGGTCAGACAATCAACTATAACCATGATTCGATAAATAATGAAAATAAAAGTGAGACAACAGATAGAATATTCAGGAATCCAAGATATTCTAATGAAGAAGAAGCAATAACAAAAACAATTCTCAACTCAGTTCCCAAAGAGTCACAAATTACTCTCGCTAGGTTTGAAGGACCAAATATAGCTTTATACACAAAAAATCCTAAATTTTCTCTTACAGAATTGACATACTATCTTTCTTCTCTTTCAAAAACCTTGAAAAAAAGATTTATAGTTAGAACTGACAACTCAATAAGACTACAAGAAGATAAGACAAGATCTATTGTTGCTAAAATATTACCTAAAGATATCATTGTTTCAGCTGTTTTTTGTGATGATGCTACTGGAGAGGTAGTTTTAGAAGTTAATAAACCTGAAGCAATTAATTCTGAAATTCTTATAAATATAGCTCATTCTACTGGATGGATCGCTCATTTACGACGTTCATCGCACATTTCATCTATGAGTATAAAAAATATACATACAATATTGAAAAGCTCTTCAAAGGAACGAAGTAATTTTCTAAGAGAATTAGGTAAAAGAGTTTTTAGAGAACCATTAATCAAAAGAATAGATGAAACATTTGAAAATGAAAAATTCTCAGAGAGAACTATAACAAATAGTAATAAACCAAGTAAAAGTTGGAATAATAAAGAAGTTTATATTTTTTGTCTTGGAGGAGTAAAACAAGTGGGACGTTCTTGTTTTCTTGTTGTAACATCCGAGAGCAAAATTATGTTAGATTGTGGCATTAATCCTGGAGAAAATAATGGCATAGATGCCTTCCCAAGAATAGATTGGCTTGATTATCAGTTAGAAGATATAGATGCAATAGTGATTAGTCATGCTCATATAGATCATCAAGGATTCTTACCTACATTATTCAAATATGGCTATGATGGTCCCGTTTATTGTACTGAACCTACATTACCTTTAATGAATTTATTACAGTCTGATTCAGTAAAAATAGCACAAAATAATGGTATTTATTGTCCATATGAAACTCGAGATATTAATGAGGTAATAAAACATTCTATCACATTACCTTATGGTAAACCAACAGATATTTCACCTGATGTTACTATCACACTCAATAATGCCGGTCACATTATGGGAAGTGCAACTGTACATTTGAATATTTCTGGAGCTCATAATATATTATATTCTGGTGATTACAAATATTCAAAAACTCAATTATTAGATTGCGCTGTTTCAAACTATCCTCGCGTAGAAACTTTAATTACAGAGAGTACTTATGGTGGTCAAAATGATATAATGCCGGATCAAACAGTCGTTTACAATACCTTTACTGAGACAATTAATAAAACATTAACAAATGGTGGTAAAGTCCTTATTCCTGTTCCAGCAGTTGGTCGTGCCCAAGAAATAATGCTTGTTTTAGATAAAGAAATGAAAGAAGGCAGATTAATTGAAGCACCAATTTATATTGAGGGGATGATTTCAGAGGCAAGTTCTATCCACATGTCATATGCACATTATCTTGGTCAAGAAGTAAGACGGTCTGTTTCCCAGGGAATTAATCCATTCCAATCAGAATATTTTACTGTAGTTAATGGATTAGGTAAACGAGATGAGGTTTTAAATGATCCAAATCCTGCTATTATTATGGCTACTTCTGGTATGTTAGAAGGTGGCCCTTCTGTTGAGTATTTCAAAGAAATTGCTACAACACCAAATAACAAAATGATTTTTGTATCATATCAAATCAATGGTACATTGGGACGAAGGGTTCTAGATGGAAATATGAATGAAGTTAGTATGATGGATAAAAATGGCAAAGTCAAAGTTATTCCTTTAAAATGCCAAACTCAAAAAATTGATGGGTTTAGTGGTCATAGTGATTTCAATCAGATCTTGAGTTTTGTTTCTAGAATAAAACCAAAGCGTGTCCTGGTTAATCATGGAGAACGTACAAAATCAGAAAATATTGCGAGTACAATTTATAACAAAATTGGAATAAGATCATCTGTACCGGATAATAGAGAAATTATAAAATTGAGATGAAAAAATAAAATTATTACATCTTTGCTATATGATTATTTTATATAAACAATAGATTTTTTAGGGAAGTATGCTTAATACTTTTGGTTGGGAATGGCTATAAAATACAGATGTTTAGAATGTAATATTGTTCTTTCAGGTGAAGGGGCTTCTCGTCATTATCTTTCAAATCCTTCACATAAACTTGAAAAATTACCTCCTCCTCTTAAGCCAACGAAGAATAATAGAGAAGAGTATTGAATTTACTTATTCTTTAATACTCTCCAAAGTCGAGATTAATTGCCATATATTTGTACGAATATGTGACTGAATATGTGGATTTTGAGTAGTACTCTCTAATAGACTTACAGCAATTGCAACTCTTACCGAGATCTCTCCATTTATTTCATCTCTTAATATCGATAAAATTTCTTTCAGCGAATTTTTAATACTTTTTGGAACGGTATGATTTTTTAAAATTGATTCTGTTAAATTGATTGATTTTAAAAGTTTTTCCTGATTGTCTCTTTTGCGCATTTCCTTTGTTTGTCTCATAGTCATAATATTATTTCGATATAAAAAAGTAATAAATAGCTTTTTTTTATTCTTTTTCTTCATTGATTTTAGTATTATTTTATTAAACAGATTTTTAATCATCTTTTATTAAAATATAAAAGAGCAGAGTAAGTTTTTGATACATTGAAATAAGATAATAGAGTAATAAAATTAATTTTTATTACTTTTTACTTGTCTTTTGTATAATTTTATTAGTTCATCGGTGTTTGTAGAATCTTCAGGATTTTTATCATATCTTATCTTTCCAGAATACTTTGGAAATCTCAATGCTAGACCTAAATTATTTCGAATCAAACCAAAAGCTGCAGTATGTGATGGACTAAGAGTAATTTCAGAGGCTATTATTTCTAAAACTAGCTTTGGCTTAAACCAGACGTCCATCTTCATATTAGTTATGACATTAGAGTGCTTCTCTTTAACTATATAGTTTTTTAGCTCATTATAAATGAGTTCTAAATCTTGATCAGAAAAACCAGTTCCCACTTTACAAATGCTCTGAAATGTATCGGAATCTGGATCATATGAAGCTAATAATAAAGCTCCGTAATATCCTGTACGTTTGCCCCTTCCTAATAATGCACCAATAACAGTAAGGTCAAAACTATCTCCCAAGGCATTATCATATTCTTTTTTTAGTTTCATCCATAAATATTCTCTAGCCCCTGCTCTATATCTGCTATTTAGTTGTTTTAACATTAATCCCTCGCACCCATTCAATTTTGCCTGGCTAAAAAAATTCTCTATTTGTTGTAAATTAGAAGAAACAATTTGCTGGATAATGTCTATAGTATTATTTTTATTTTCATTCATAATTGTTTCCAAAATTTTCCTTCTTTTTATATATCCATAATTGGTCAAATCTTTTCCTTCTAAATATAATATATCAAATAAGTATACTTTAATTGGATATTTTTGTACGATTTCATGTATATTATACTTTCTTTTTCTATGCATTAATTCCTGAAAAGGCTGAATTTCTTTTGTAGTTAAATCAATAGAGACTATTTCAGCTTCTAGTATGCATCTATTAATTTTGAAATTACTGATTGAATCTACAATATCAGGATAATGGGTTGTTATCTTTTCAAGGCTTCTTGAAAATAATTGTACTTCTGATCCGTCTTTGTGAATTTGAACTCTCTCACCATCTAGTTTATATTCAAGTGCAATTATTTCATTAGATCTTTTCAAAGCTTCTCTAGAATCTGTTATTCTTTCAGCTAACATAGGTCTAATAGGCTTTAGCGGAGTAATTTTTAATTCATCTACTCCCTTTAATCCTTTTGTTGATAATATCTCTGCAATTCTGCCTAAATCACTATACACATTGTATTTTTCCTCTATTTTTTTCCTATTGGCTCTATCTCCTGTAAAGGTAATGGCTAAAGCATCTATTATTGTATACTCTGCTATTCCTAATCGTAATGTACCTAAAAGAAATTTTATAATGTATTTGCTTTCTAGAGGTGTTGCATCATTTAACAGGCTATTTACAAGACGGAGTTTTATCAACTGTGATCTGGAGCCTATAGATTGTGCTATTTTTTCAAAAGTCGAATATACTCTCTCAACAGTAATTTTCTCACTAAAAAGAGTACGTTGATATTTATTTTTTGTTATTTCTCTTGCAGCTTCGCCTAAATCTCCAATTTTTCCGTATATTTCTTCTACTTCCCTAACGGTTATTCCTGTTGACTCTGAGATAGCTTTAATCGTCAATTTTTCTGCTAATCCTAATTCAATTCCTTCAAAAGAGGGATATATTTTACCTTGCAAAAGATAAACAATTTTTTTTATAGTGTTAGTGGGAGCCTTTTTTAGGAGATCAACCAAATGGTCTATTAATAATAATCTACTTTTAGTTTTTTCCATATTTTCAAAAATCTCTGCTATAGTTGAAAAATCCAATAAGTATTGTTACTTCATTTTAATTATTTATAAAAGAGGATTTAAATTTTTAATAAAAAGGTATAAAAATATATAACTTTTAAAGAAGTATATAATAAATAATATGGGAGGAGTAAAGAAAAAAACATTAAGCTCAACCAAAGCCACAGGACAACAACAAAGCGATGCAACAACGAATAAACCAAAGAAAGATGAGAATAAATCAGCACTCAAAAGTCAAAAGCATAAATCTTCTGTAATAATAGAGGATATTAACGATACAAGTATAGTAAGAGGTATGAAAGCAATTACTGTACAATCTCTTTCAAAAGTATTAGGAGTAAAAATATCAGTAGCAAATAATTATATTAGAAATTTAGAATCAAAAGGTGTAGTTAAATTTGTTGGAGGTTATAGTGGACATAAAGTATATTCATATAATAAGAGTTGAAGTATTTACTTTATTTTCTTGTTTTTATTAATTATTTCCAGTGTTAGTTTTTATAGTTATTGCATCAATTGGCTTTAAATTTCTTAATAATTCCAAATTTGATAAAGGAAATATTTTTCCAATATGATTCATAGGATAGGACATTGATAATATTTCTTTGAGAATAAAACAAATAGATCCGGTAGATGTCATTAAAGTAATATCACCTTTAGAAAATGCTTTTTTCTGTTTTTCTGGACCTATATTTAATTGAGTCTGTATATAACAGAAATTGTCATAATTATAGTGAATGCCTCCAGAAATAGGTAATTGTTTTAACAAATGGGATATTGTAAGAGGAGAAAGGTGACGTATGAGTTCTCCATCTAGTATTTCTTTTTTTTCTATTATTATTTTAATTGGTATTCTAGAAACTGTAGAAAATTGATTTGTTTTTGACATATTTTTATGCTTAATTAATTTTGAATTTCCATTAACTTAAATTCGTAACGTTTAATTATATTTAAATAAGCTTTTGCAGTATTCTTGGTTGAGGAATTAGATAATAAATATATAGATAATACCCTAAATGATATTAAATCCCAAAAAGAAACAGAAACCAAAATAAAAAAACCTTCAAAAAACACAAAAAAAGAGATACATTCAAAAGCAGAAACAAAAACTACCAAAAGTCGTCCTAAAATTAAAAAAACAAAGACAACAGTAACAACAAAAACTAAAGAAGAAAAATCTCCCGAAGAAGAAGCAATATCTGAAGCAAAAGAAACTCAAAAATTTGAATCATTACGTGAGGAAAAATTTGTAGAATATGATGAAGCTGATTATACCTTGAGAGAAATATCAACTAAGGATCAACAAATATTGATAGGTCCAAAAAGAATAACTCGATTTGAGAAGGCAAGAATTACAGGTGCTCGTGCTTTACAAATATCATTTGGTGCTCCATTGATGATCAAAGTAGAAGTGAAATCTAGGAGTTCCATTTCTCTTGCCATTGAAGAATTAGAAAAAAAATCATTACCTATATCAATTAGAAGAATATTACCTAATGGATTGTATCAAGATGTACCAATAGAATGGTTGAAAACATAGTATTTGTTGACTATATATTTTTATAACTTTTAATTTTATTAGTTTGTAATATAATGATAGTAGAAGAGAGTAGTAAATCATCACTAGCTTTTCCTCCTTTGAATTTGCTTTTTAATACATCATTATTAGGAAAACAAAATGTATGGGAAATAGATATTTCAAATCTATTAGAATTACTTTTAAAATTTATTAATTCTAGTGGAAAGAAAGATTTACGAATCTGTGGAATTGCAGCATGGTCCTCTTCTCTTATATATAGACTTAAAGTTGAAAGCATTTTTCGTTTGGAAAAACTGTCTATGGAAAAAAGAAGCTACAATAAAAGTGACCAAAAAGAAATTCCTGTTCTAAATTTAATAGATTTTCCTTTTAGATTATCTTCAACGTATCCTGTATCTCTCGAAGATTTACTCAATATATTGGAAAATATGGTTAATGAAATAGGAAATTCAAAACAAAAAAATAATAATCAAATACAAATAGAACCAATAGAAGATTTTGATTTTGATCATTATTTAGTTAAATTTGAAAAAATTTTAGAAGAACATGAGGCTTATTTAATGCAATCCTTGAGACTTACAGAAACCATCATATTTAGTAAATTTATTGCAAATATGGAACGTCTAGAAATCGCTCGATTTTTTATAGCTTTACTACATCTTGCAATGAAAGGAAAGATTGATTTAGTACAAGAAGATAATCCTGTCGATATAAAAATTACAAAAAAGTTGATATGACTGGCTATTAATAAATATTTTTAAAAGGGGCTATCATGAGAGGAGGTCTTCCTGAAAAAGAAACTGTTGCAAGAATTGAGGCTGCATTATATTCCTCTGGAAGGCCTATGTCTATAGATGAATTACTCAAAGCAACAGGTTTAAATTCAAGAGAAAAAATTAGAAAAATTCTTTTAGATTTAACAAAAAAAATTAATTCTGTTTTTTATGCACTAGAATTAAAAGAACTTAATGATGGAAAATATGTTTTTCAACTTAAATCTGATTATGTTCCTGTAATAAGGAAATTTGCAAAACAACCCCTACTTCAATCATCAGCTTTGAAAACTTTATCATATATAGTATATGAACAGCCAATTACATCAAAAAGATTAGTCGAAATCAGAGGAACTCAGGCATATTCACATGTAAAATATTTAGAGCAATTAGCATTTATTGAACATGAATCAGTTGGAAGATTGAAAGTATACAGGACAACAAAAAAGTTTCAGGAGTACTTTGGAATTTCTGATTTGAATATAATAAAAAATAGCATAATTTCTAAATCTTAGAAAAGTCTTAATTAGAGATTTTCCATTTTCTAATAATGCGAAAATCAATTGAAAGCTTGGCTGGTAAAAAATATACCGGTGGTCGGCTAAACTCATCAAGAATGCGTCGAAAATCTGAAATTGATAGATATCCAAATGAACCTGTTTTAGGAAAAGAGAACAAAGTTGTAATAAGAAGAGTTAGAGGCGGTAATCTTAAATTAGCAATTAAAAATATAGATTTTATTAATGTAAATGATACTCATAATAAAAAAACAATAAAAACAAAAATTATTCGAGTCTTAGAGAATCCTGCCAACAAAGATTATGAAAGACGAGGAGTTTTGAGTAAAGGAGCGCTAGTTGAAACAGAGTGGGGAATTGCAAAAGTAGTTTCTAGGCCTGGACAACATGGAAGTATGAATGCTATAATTACAAAAGAAATTGCTTCAAAAACTTAAATGATCTTTAATATAATAACTTTCACTTATCATTCTTACATTTATCTTTAAGTGAAAATTAAAATAGTTATATTTATTTTGAAAGTTTATGAAAGATTATGATCATTTTATAATTTGGTTAGATTATATTAATAAAAATCTCTCAAGAAAAAAAGGCAGACGTATAAAGAGAGAAAATGCAGTATATGATCCTACCTTTTTAGAATTATAT
>DATFBJ010000397.1:0-3634 GCA_035253885.1 Nitrososphaeraceae archaeon | reverse complement strand
AACAATAAACCAAAGTGAATTACCAGGAATAACATAAAGAAAGATTTATACAATATAATTATCTAGTCATAATTCTAAATATGTTTGCCTTTTATTTTGATCAATAACCATTACTGACAGATCACTAAATGTCTTATTTTCTAAATCAATTATTTTTCCTTTAAAAATAGTTTCTTTTTCCTTATCTGTTAAATATTCAAAAACCCAGACATCAATTTCTCTTGTATTGACTCCATTATTTTTCAAAAATAAAGCAATATCAGCAGGCATAAAATTTTTTGATAAATCATTTGGCCAAGGGCGTGGCAATAAAATAATACTTTTATTATCTAATACAGATTTTATCAATTCTATCTTTTTTTGCTGAATATCTCCAGTTACATGAAATGTAATTATATGAGACTTATCTAGTGGAACTCTTGACTTTGAAGATGCAATTTGAATAGAGCTAATTCCTGGAATAATTTCAACGTTTTCATTTCCAAAAATCTCTAGTAAACGATCAACAACTTCTGATTCAGAAAAATTAACATCTCCTGTAAATGGAACAGTACAACATTCATTATCTTGCATATTTTCATAAACCTTTTGGTATGCTAATTCCTGGTTTTTCATAGTGATTTCATAAATCTGTTGCCTTTTTTTATCAAGTAAATTTTCAATAGTTCTTAGTGTATATCTATAGCCTATAATGTATTTTGATATCAGAATTTTTTCTTTAGCAATTGGAATTATATAATCAGGATCTCCTGGTCCCACCCCTATAACAAACAATTTCTTTGGCATTTGAAATTGTATTACAAGATCTAATAGCTAATAATAATATTCGTTATTATATATATAATTAATTAAAATTTTTATTTTACAATAAAAAATAAAAATTCTAAATTTAAACGAGTCTAGTAGTAAAAGAAACTATCTGACTAAATGATATAACTATTTTAACATTCTTACCATTATATGTAATTATTAACGAATTGGAATGAGCGAACTAAAGCTCGAATTTGTAGGTAAACAAGTTAAAGATATGTATGGTACATTAATGGGAAATGTTGTAGGAATTATTACTGATACTGATGGATCTATTGAATCTGTTAGTGTAGATTGTGGTGATTCAGGTCTAAAACAATTATCTTATGAACAACTATTGGTACAAGGTGATTATGTAATCTTTATTCCTAAATGGAGATTAGATGCACAAAAATTATTTAGGCAAAAAAATTTAACACTTAAACGAATTAAAGCTCTTCAACAATTAGTTGAAGAAGATGATACCATGAAAGATGATGCAGAAATTGTATATGTTAAATATGAAAAAAAATTAGATGAATTAGAAGAAAAAGAAAAATCTATTAATGAAAAATTAAAAGAAAGACTTGATGAACTAAATAAATCAACAAAAAATATTAAATCAATTCTATTTGATGCTAAGTTACAGTACAAAAGTCATGAAATACCAGAAGAAACATATCTACAAGTCACACGATATACCAAAGATTTAATGGATCATATTAATTTAGAAAAAGAAGAAATTAATAATATAAAAGGTCGACTTGAAGAACAAAATTTAGAAAACACATTACCTTTACCCCATTCAATTCAATCTGAAGAGGAAAAAAAAGAAAATTCTAAAATATATACCAATACAAATTCCATTAATCCTACTATAAATAATACTCCTGCTAAAACAACAACTGTTACTGCATCCAATACAAATAACTCTAATTCTTCAAATACATCCTTACCAGTATCTTCTACTACGTCGGATAATACACAACCTAAACATTCCTATTCTGCTGAAACTGATAAGTATAAACAATCTATTCCATCTAATAATGCAGATCTTGATTCAAAACCAACAACTAAGGATGATATAGAAAAACCTACTACAGACAATGAAGCTAATTGGTTAGATCAAGTTATAAACAATTAATTAATTTTTATATTTTTATCTCTGAAATTTAACAAATAGCTGCTTTATTGATTTAAATAGAATATATAAAAAAATATTAAATCAAATAATAGAATTATTGATGTTAGATTGATATTATAGTTAGTAGAATTATTGATGTTAGATTGATATTATAGTTAGAATTGATGAATTCGTAATATTATTCTCTTTGATAAATCCTTTTGTTGATACCACAATATATTTTGCAGGTACATTTGTTTTAAAGGTACAACTATGAGGATCTAATGGATTCTCACACGGTTTAGCATTTTCTATTAAATAAACTAGTTTTCCTTCTTCATTGAACCACATAATATCAAGATTATATTGGATATTTAAAAGCCATAATGCATAGAGATCAGATTTTGGATAAACTAAAATCATTGCAGAGTTTAATGGAAATTCCTCATTTCTGAACATTAGCCATCTTTGTCGTTCAGCATCTGATTCTGCTATTTCTACATTTATTGCTGAATTATCTATCTTGATCGTTCCCATATCAAAATCCAAAGGTTTATTTTTGATCTCATCCGGAACAAAAATTATACCTGCTATCCCAATAAAAAAAGATGCAATGGCAGCCGGAATTAGGACAGCCATCTTGCGAACCAATTCAACAAGTAGTATAATGACTCTATGATTTGAATTTTACCTTTATTAGTAAATAATCAAATCAAAATAATAATAATAATTATAAATTTCTACTTATTTTTTATTATATCATTTAAGTCATTATAGATTTTCTGAATTTCTTTAATGGATGTGCCATCTTCTAGGGTTGTAGTATCCCCTATAGTTAAACCACTGACTATAGACTTTAATAATCTTCTCATTATTTTGCCACTTCTTGTTTTTGGTAGCTTGTTTACAAAATATATCTCATTCGGGGTAGCAATAGCTCCTATATTGTTTCTAACATGCTCAATTATTTCTTTACGTAATTGATCTGATTCAACAAAACCTTTCTTTAATACTAAGAATGCTATAATGGATTCACCCTTTATTTTATCAGGTTTACTAGTGACTGCTGCCTCGGCTACAGATTCATGTGATATAAAGGTACTTTCTAATTCAATTGTACCTAATCTATGTCCAGAAATTTTAATAACATCATCTGATCGACCTAAAAGCCAGAAATAAAACTCTCCATCTATAATAGCATAATCTCCTGTAAAATAGTAATTCTTTTTCCAGTAATTATTTTTATATTTATCATCATCATTCCATAAAGTCATTAACATACCAGGCCATGGCTTTCTAATAACTAGATAACCTTTTTGATTTTGTGGTAAAGTATTTCCTTCTTCATCTACAACGGCTAGATCTACACCTGGTACAGGAAACATACCTGACCCTGGTTTCATTGGCATAATATCTATTCCTGTACAATGGCTAATCATTGTCCCACCTGTTTCCGTTTGCCACCATGTATCTACTATAGGACATTTTTCCTTACCAATTATTGTAAAATACCACATCCATACATCTGGATTAGTTGATTCTCCTACTGTTCCTAGTAATCGAAGAGTTGATAGATTAAATGAATTTGGGATTTCGTTGCCATATTTCATATACATTCTAAGAGCAGTAGGTGTAGTATACAAAATAGTAATGCCATGTTTTTCTACAAGCGACCAATATCTATCTGGATATGGGTAATCAGGAGTTCCTTCATACAGTATC
>DATFBJ010000396.1:0-4605 GCA_035253885.1 Nitrososphaeraceae archaeon | reverse complement strand
CAAATTTATATATTACAATCGAAAAAAAGACTAAAAAAATTTATAGTCAATTAGTTTTATTCACTAATTAAATAAAATTAAAAATTAATTTTTGTATAAAATTAGTCTCGTTTGTATTGTTTTGCTTCGTCTTTTGTTATTTTAAAATAGACAGTATCACCATCAAATTTTTCTACCAAATTCTTTGGAATATAGAATCTATCTTTGGCCACATTGCCTTTTTGTGTTATTATGTATTCTCCTAAAATTTCTTGAACTTCACCAAAGTCGGTATCATCACCTAGTCCTCTTGCTTCTTTTTTGACAATTTCTTCAGAATTATAGTTAACATTATGTAATTCATTATTTGTTACATCTTTATTTTTTACTGCTTGTGCCTTATTTTTAAAATCTGCATCTTGAACTGTTATTTCTTCTTGCATTTTGTTAACATTCATTTCATCCTCTTTAATAGATGATGGTTCATCATGATATTTACTTAAATCCGATTCGGAAAGTCTAAATTTTAAGATATTACCATCATAACTTTCTGCTTGATCTTTTGGAATGTAGAATTTTTCCTTATTAATTATCCCTCTTTGAATTAGTACATAATTAATTTTAACCTCTTTAACTTCACCTAAATCTTCATCATTAATTCCTCTTGCTTCTTTTTCAATAACATCACTCCAATCAATATCAGTAGAACTCATAGAATATTCTCTTTTACAACTTATTTAATAATTATAGGTATTCACTAGTAGTAAATGGTAATTAAGATTTTAACTCATAATATCAAGGAATTTTCAAATTCCTTACTATAACCTAATAAATTGTAATAATAACAGCTAGACTACAATTATCTATAACCAATAGGTTATAATTTACGACTATGCCAAATGACATAATGATAACATAAATCATTAAATAATAAAATAAATATGTATTATGGCTTTGTATAATTCTTCTATTAAAAGTATTCTATTGATTTTTTCTGTTACTGACAAGTTAAAAATGAGATCATTTATAGATTATAATACTCTCTTTTCACTTAATTGTTTACATCTTATATAGCATTGTCTAAATATGGAATTATAATGTAGAGCTGTAATTGGATAAAAATTTATTCAAACAAAAATTTGGCTGGACAGGTGTTAAAGTTCCTCTTATTGGCCAAGGCACATGGATGATCGAAGGTGATCAGGATACGGAATCACAAGCAGTAAAAACACTAAGGTTAGGCTTGGATCTAGAGATGTCTCATATTGACACAGCAGAAATGTATGGCCATGGACGTGCAGAGGAATTAGTAGCTGAAGCCATTGCCGATCGACGGGACCAAGTATTCTTGACTAGTAAAGTCCTACCTTCTAATTCCTCTTATGAAGGAACTATAAAGGCTTGTAAAATGAGCTTAAGACGCCTAAAGACTAACTGGCTTGACCTATACTTACTTCATTGGCCTAGTAGATATCCTATTAGTGAAACAATGCATGCCATGGAAAAGCTTGTGTCTGAAGGGTTGATACGATTTATTGGTGTTAGTAATTTTGATCTAGAGGAGTTAAATGAAGCTGAACAGACACTTAAAAATGAGCGAATTGCATGTAATCAAGTACTTTATCATTTAGGTAATCGTGGAATTGAGAAACGTTTAATTCCATATTGTGAAGAGAGAGAAATAGCTGTAGTAGGATATGCTCCATTTGGACACGGAAATTTTCCATCTTGTCAAAGTCGTAGAGGAAAAGTATTAGCAAAAATTGCAAAATTACATAATCGTACTCCTAGACAAGTGGCACTTAATTTTCTTACACGACATCCATGTCTTTTCACAATTCCAAAGACTATTAACCCAGAGCGAGTTAAAGAGAACAGTGGAGGTATGGGCTGGAAACTGACTGATGAAGATATTATGACAATTGACAGTACATTTCCATTATCTAATCGTGATACCCCATTGGGAATAATTTAGACAGTCCATTATTACTAATGTAAGTATACTAAAATATATGATCCTAAATGGATAAATAGATTATACTAAAAATCTATGCCTTCAAAACATACTGGACTTTCAGCTATAGCTTATAATGATAATATTAATATTTTTGGTATAAACTGTACACATATCAAGAATAAGTTTCTACAGATACAGAAACTGATATAAAAAAAAGAATTCGATGAATTAAAAGACAAATCTAAAAGATTACATACTATTCATAGATCAAAATATTAAAAACAAAAAACAGAAAACTCATATTCAAATCTATTGCTTATAATATGCACAAATATGTAAAGAGGATTATACATTATAGTTTCTATTCAATTTCAATAATCCAATATATAAATCTCTTATATGTATACACATTTAATTGTGATAGTAATACCAGTTTACTAAATAATCTCTTGCCGATTTAATGTCTTTGAATATTTTATCTTTTGAAATTAGACCTGCAAAGTCCAATGCATCAAGAGGTGAGTTATTTAATATAACAATAGACGGAATATTTGCTGCATTTGCTGCCATGATTCCTAATGGTGCATTTTCAACTATTATTATATTATTAGAAGAATACTTGATATTTAGTTTATTTATTGCTGATTTAAATGGAGCAGGATCAGGTTTACCTCTACCTTCAAAGTCATCACCATTAATTATTACATTAAATTTATCTTTTCCAAAATTTTTATCAACAATCATTTCAACTTCATTCTTAGAAGAACCGCTTACAATGGCTTTTAAGCAATTATTTAAATCATTATTTATCAATTCCTTTACTTTGTCATAAGATTTTGGGATTACATTCATTTTTTTAAATATCGTTTTTTTTCTTTGTGCAATCTTTTCTCCAATACATTGTAAATCGCATTTATTAATTCTGTAACCGTTAAGTCTAAGTATTTCTAATGCCATTTCTGCAACAGGCATACCTTCAAGCAGATAAAAAGTTTTTTTATCTAAATCAATGTTTGTTATTTCTTTAAGTGCAATACTCATAGCTTTATAATGAAATGGCATAGAATTGACTAATACACCATCCATATCAAAGATTACAGCTTCCTTCAACTAAAATTAAAACATCTGATCATTATTCTTTATCAAATATATTTCATAGATATGATATAATATAAGCTCAAAGAGCATACTTTTTAAAGACTGTATAGATATGTCATTGACATAATCTATAAATACTTTGAAACTCATTTTGATATTTATCTTTCTTTTAGTTTAACATTTAATTTTCTCTTTTTATCTATTTACCTCTGCATTGACTTTTATTATATGAGACATACTGTAAATAGCAGGACATCGCTCTTCTGCCATCCTTACTAATTCTTGAAGTTTTTGTTTATCAATCATCATGTCTTCACTTTTAGCATCAATAAAAAAATTAATACTTTCTGTAATAGGTTGATCTGCAATATCAAAAGTTTTTGCAAAATTAATGTTGCATTCTGCATTTACGTTTAATTTGTTAAATATTATTCCTTGACTTGATGCAACGCTTACAAATGTAGCAATAAAACAGGAAGTAATTCCTGCAATACAGTATCCCATTGGTCCTACTCTGCTGCCATTTCCTCCTAAAAATGATGGTGAGTCTATTTCGATAGTCTGTTTTCCTTTCTCATATGTTAATTCTGTTTTAAATTGATACCCATATTTTGGATCAAGATTCCATTCTCCTTGTATTTTGACTGGTTTACGTAAGAATTGTCTATCCTTTTTTCCATTATAAATAGTGTTTTGGATTTTATCAAGATCAGTATTATTTATGATATTTGCCATAATGAATAATATATTATAAATTTATTAATAATTGCAAGAAAAGCATTGTAGACAACAGATATTATTATGATTATACCATTAAAAATAATCATCACAATTAGTTTATAATAATTCATCTCAAGTTGCATCATATGTGATGATGTAATTTAAATCCTGATCGTTCAAAGCAACATATGATAAAAGAAAATTATTATAGTTTAGCATTGATATCAGTTAATAAAAAACATAAACATTTTCAAAGTTTTTGTTATTTTATCATAAATTAATATTAACTAATTGAACTAAAAATAAAATATAATTCAGAAAGTCTTATAAATAATTGAAAATGCTATTCAAGTTACTCTGAATAAGGCGAAAAGATAACTATTAAAGAATATGAATTTTAGTTATGAAAAGTAGAATATAATAAATTCTATCAAACATATAGATAATATATGAAAGTTAAAGATAGATGAAATTTGGTTCAGAGATTATAAAAATTAAAATAAAATAAAATAAAAGTAAAACTTAAGATAATGATCTAGTCATTTCTTTTTTATGGTCAAATAAAAAACATCAAGACATTTCCTTAATCAAAGGTTACAGAATCCTTGAACATATTTTTCAGATCCTCTTTCTCATTTTCAGTCAAATTATCTCGATTTTTCATCTCATTCAATAACTTTTCCATTCTTTCTGAACCAATTATTTTCATTAGTTTTTCCTTTGAAGTTTGACCTTCCCATTCATTCAATAATTTATAGACGTCATCTTTAGTATCAGGACGGAGATCCTTTAAAGAATTATCGATAACTTTCTTGTATCCACTTCTAAAATCTTTTGGCCTAAATACTGAT
>DATFBJ010000395.1:0-2601 GCA_035253885.1 Nitrososphaeraceae archaeon | reverse complement strand
TACAATACTTCTTTGAATCTTTTTCCTGGAGGAATTAGTCATAATATTAGATATTTTAAACCTTATCCTTTTTTTGTCAAGAAAGCTACTGGAAAATACCTTATTGATGTTGATGATAATAGATATACAGATTATTGGATGGGGCACTGGGCATTAATCCTAGGTCATTCTCCTAAAATTGTTTCATTAGCTTTAACTAAACAAATTAAAAATGGTACTCTTTATGGTACTGTAAACAATACAAGCATTGAATTAGCTGATACAATTCAAAAACTAATGCCAAAAGCAGAAAAAATGAGATTCTCAAGTACAGGCTCAGAAGCTACGATGTACGCAGTAAGACTTGCACGTGCAGCGTCTGGAAAGAGAATAGTTGCTAAAATAATTGGAGGATGGCATGGATATAATTCTTCATTACTTGAAAGTGTAAATTATCCTTTTGAAATTAAAGAAGGCTTAGGATTAGATGTAGATAACAAATACGTTATATCTATTCCATTTAATGATATCGAATTATCTTTAAAACTATTAAACAAGATAAAAGAAGATTTAGCGTGTATTATTGTTGAACCTATTTTAGGAGGTGCAGGATGCATTATACCACATAATGAATATTTGCAAAGACTACAAGAATTTTCTAAAAAATACAATATTATATTCATACTAGATGAAATTGTAACCGGTTTTAGATTATCAATTCATGGAGCTTATAATCTCTTTAAATTAGATCCAGATTTATTTACTTTAGGAAAAATAGCAGGAGGAGGATTACCAATAGGTATAGTATGTGGTAAAAATGAAATTTTATCGCTTTCTAATCCTATTGATAAAAAAAATAAAAATTCCATTTGTTCCATTGGCGGGGGCACATTTTCATCTAATCCAGTTACAATGACTGCTGGATTAAAAACCTTACAGTTTCTAAAAAATAATGAAAACTATGTTTATTCAAAACTTGACAATCTTGGGGAATATACAAGAAAAGAACTTCAGAAAATCTTTGATGAAAATAATATTGAGGTAAAAGTAACTGGAATTGGTTCACTTTTCAACATACATTTCTTAAATGATAAAGTTAAGGAAATTAATAATGCAAACGATGTAGCTTTGGCTGATAAAGAAAAATTAAGATTATATCATTTTGCTCTAATTTCAAGGTACAAAATATTCTTCTTACCATTTAAAATGGGAGCTATTTCATATAAGCATACTAAAACTGATATTGATTATTTATTAAAATCGACAAGATCCATAATCGATTCTAAAATTCTATGATGGATATTTATATTCATACATTTAAATATAAAACTTTTATTGATTTAAAGTGATTCCATTTATTTTTAAACTTAAAATAAATAAAAATCACTTATTTGTTTTTCTTATTGGATGTTTAATAAGAATTATTCCTGAAATTATAGCTTATCCATATCCAATTGGATATGATACTATAAATTACTATATTCCCTTAGCCAATGAAGTAGAGTTTAACTCTGTAAAAGATCAAATTAATATTTTTCCATATTTGATATACATATTAAAAGTACTTACTTCTTTAGATCCTCAAAATTTGATGATTGTTTTATCATCAACTATATTTGGATTATTTTCTTTATCAATTTATTTATTATTAGAAGGACTTGCTATAAAACCTGCATGGCTCATGACTATATTTATCTTATTTCAAATCTCTACATTGAGAACTACATGGGATTTACAGAAAGATATTCTTGCATTGTCTTTTACTTTTTTAATCTTTTATTTAATTCTTAAAGATAGAAAATTATATTTTTACAAAAAAAAAGCATTTCATTTTTGTTTGATTATTTCATTAGTAATTATAACCATTTTCACTGATATCATGATTTCCTTTTTACTAATTATATCATTATCAATTTATTTTTCAATTAAAAAGGATAAAAAATACATTATTTTTTTAATAATACTAATAATAGTCGGTTTTCTTGTTTTAATAGATAATATTAACAATCCATTGGGTAAGAATATAAACAAAATATTAGAGGGAAAAATAAAAAAAAACATAAACTATACTCCCTTGAATTTAGGAATTCTATTTATAATGATGAATATTTTATTATTCCCCTTTTTCATTCATGGAATCAAAAATCTACATGAACTATTATTATATATTCCATTAAGTTTGGCTTTAGTTGGATCATTCACATGGTTAGTATTACCATATTCTTCCATTTTACTACCAGATAGATGGATAACAATTTCTGGAATTTTTATATCAATTTTTTCTTCTTATGGATTAATAAGACTATTTTCTTCTAAACCTAAAAATAAACCAAACTATAAGATAATTTTACCTATTATTTCTCTTTATATATTTATTGGATTATGTTATATGATATTACCTAACGATTATGCTTTTCCAATATACGGGATTTTTTCCAATTATACACAAAAATTTGTTCCTATAACGATGCAATTCAATTCTATTGATATTATGGATAACAGAGATCTTTTAATAACTATAGACTGGCTAAATAATAATACAAATTCAAAATCCATTATTTATGGTGATCTACATCTTAGAGGATGGATGAAGACATTGTTAAAAGATCAAAGAACTTTTAA
>DATFBJ010000394.1:0-2562 GCA_035253885.1 Nitrososphaeraceae archaeon | reverse complement strand
ACTGAAATTTATAAATGGGCTAAAAGAATAGCAGGAAGGTATATGGGTAAAGATAAAGCAGAAGAATACGGCAAGAGAAATAGTTCAGAAGGTGAATTATTGATAAAAATAAAACCAACTAAAGTTATTGGTGAAAAAGATATAGCAGGATGGTAATTCAATTATTTTATCATAAATAAATTATTGATTCATAAATTAATAAATCTGATTAAAAATCATTTTAATTGAGATAAGGGGTTCTTAAGACTGAAATTCTCCTTATAGCAGGGTTCGGGAACATAATATAATAAGTTTTTATATTAATTTCGAATTAAAATAATTGGAGCTTACTTTGTTGGTGCATTTCTAGATGACAAAGTTTCAGAAATACTTGAATTACCCAAATATGTAAAACCAATAGGAATAATTGCATTAGGATTTCCTGCAGAGGAGCCTAGTAAATTAAAAAAATTAATATTTCTAGATTGATCCATTATGAAAAATTTTCAAATCAAAAAAAAGAAATAATAAGGAGTTATTGTAAATAAGTATCCAAATAATTTTTTTAAATTAATGGTATATAGTACAATAAACAAATCTTATTTTCATTTTTATCTTTTATTATTCTAAATTATGTGTCTAAGAAAATTTTCATATAAGACTTTTACCATCTTTAATTTATATATATAATGTTTTATTTTTTTAGTTAAAAATACTAAAACATAATATTTAATAATTTGAAAAATTTTATTTATAAATTCCCATATTCTAACAAAATAATCCATAATTAGGGTTAAATAATACTGGCATTGTTCAGATTATGACAATTTGACAAATAGTTGTAAAACAGAATTTGAATTAAGATCTAAATGAAATAATGATTAGAAGTATTTATTATTAATCTTTGAAATTCTTATCATCGGTTTTGAATATATTGTTGTTGAGTAAATACAATAAAATTATCTTCTAACTACATTAAATAAATAATAATAAAAAAAAATTTGGTAATAATTTATCCTAGTGAAAGCTTCTTTTCAATTTCTTTATATACATTTCGGATTGTAACTTCAGAGACACCTGCTGCATCTGCAATTGCTGCTTGTGTAATAATACGTTGACGGACGTTTTCATCACTTTTTGGAAGTGATAGATAAATGACTGCTCCGACAATTCCCATAGGTTCTTTCCCTGCGCTTATTCCTCTTTCTTGAACTTTTTTCATCAAATGTAATGCTTGACGTATATTCTTATCTTCAAGTTTTGCTTTTTTCCCTATTTTTTCTATATATCGAAACAAATCTATTTGTGGTACTTGTTTTCCAAGATGCAAAACAACTTGTCGATAAACTCTAGATGTTTCGCGATATTTTTCATTGTTTGCTGAAGATATTTCTCTTAACGTCCTTGGTATTTCAAATTCTCTACAGGCAACATATAAAGAGGCGGCTAAAACCGTATTGATTTTTCTTCCTCGAACTAAACCAGCCTCTTGTACTTTTCTATAAATATAAGCTGTTTTTTCTATTACAGCATTTGATAAAGCTAGTTTATCTTTTAATGAATCTAATTGTCTAAATGCTCTAATTAAATTTCGAGCAGATTTGTTAATTTGAGATCGTTTATCATGATATCTCATTTTATTTAGACGTGACATCATCATAGAATTGATGATATTTCCACTAGCATCTCTGTTTGTATTGCCTATTAAGGTTGTAAGTCCTTGATCATAAAGAGTTAGGGAAGAGGGATTTCCATTGCTTGTATCACTTACATTATTTTCGGCTTTTTGCCATATCTTTTTTGTATCTTCTAAATCCTGAACTACAACTATACCGCATCTATTACAAATAATTTCTCCTGATTCAATATCAGTGATCATTTTGGATTCACTAGGATCACATATTTCACATTGAATTACGGATTGCATATTTTTGTTTATAGATATTATAATAATAGACAAACAAATATATAAATATTATACTCAAAGTTATAATTTTTATATAAAAGAGAGGAATGTAAATATTTTCTGGTTTAGAAATTCGACATAGATACTAAACACTTCAAAGTATGCATTTTCCTCATTGTTCCAGTAGATTCTAGTACCACAATTATAATTACAGGGTTTAGGATTAATAGCAGTAGTATTAAAATTCGACATAGATCAGGTTTCCATCCTCATCAAGAATATATGCTTCCTTGAGCTCTTCAATCCAATTTCGGACTAATTCTTCAGTTATTGAACCATCATAAAGGATTTTTGAATCTATAACTTTTGAATAGGACTGTTGCGAATAAGAATATTCAAAAAGTTGTACTCCTTTCTCTTTTCTAACTGCAAAACTTCCCTTTCCATCTGTCCAGAGCTGATATAACACTTTTTGGTTTTTATTATAAGAAGAATTAGAGGAAGAGCTCATTCCTACTGGTTATTTCTCTTGATCTTCTTATTCTACATGTCTCATTAATTCATCATGACATGATTTGCATAATGGTACAATAGTATGAGGTTTCATATTAATATTAAATATGTAAACATCTAAATCATCTTCTTTTTTAGCTTCTTGACGACAATGGATACATTTA
>DATFBJ010000393.1:0-9706 GCA_035253885.1 Nitrososphaeraceae archaeon | reverse complement strand
TAGATTATTATTATATCTTTTCCACAGAAAAACCTATCAAATTCTATAATAAAATAATGCATCAAGTGCAATTGCAATAAAAATTACTACAAGATAGGGGGCAGTTACTTTATAAGCTTTCCATGCAAATTTAGGCGTAGGATTTTTAGTAAGTTTATAGTGATAAGCAAGCATTAGTGTACCCGCTACTAATGCTATTGTAGTATACAAAAGACCTAATCCTACAAAATATAAGGAAATGGAAAATGGAAGCAATATGGCTGTATTGATAAATATATACATTGCTGTCCTTTCATTACCTATTAAAACTGGTAACATAGGAACTTTTACACTTGCATATTCCTCTCTTTTTTTTATTGCCAGACACCAGAAATGGGGAGGAGTCCACATAAATACAAGCCAACCAACAAGAAATCCCAATAAATCTATAGAACCAGTTGTTGTAGCCCATCCTGCCATTGATGCTGCACTCCCAGCAAATCCACCAATTACAATATTAGAAGGATTTGATCTTTTAAGCCATGCTGTATAAATTATTACATAAATAAATATTCCTAACGCAATCATAAAAGTAGCTATAGGGTTTAAAGTAAACCAAGCAATTATAACAGAAGCTGCACTAAGTACTAGTCCATAAACCAAAACATTCTTTGCAGGTAGCTTTCCTGATGGGATTGGTCGTTCTGTTGTTCGTGTCATGAATTTATCTATATCTCTATCATAGTAATGATTTAATGCACTTGAACCCATAGATGCAAAGGCACCAGCGAGAACTAGAAAACCTAATTGCCAAATAGATACATCCCACGGAATATTTGGTGTTTGATCAAATCTCGTTGCACCTAACAAGGAGGTCACAGCTGTTATAACTAAAACTACTACAATACGAGGTTTTGATACTTCAATATATGCACTTCTTGTATTCACTGCATTGGATCTCCAGCAATAATTTACATAATGTTGGATTTATGTTATTCGTTAAGGATCTTGTATTCATATTTTTACTAATAGTGATAAACACAATGTTTCAAAGTTATGGAAAAGGTTAAAATTATAGCAAAAATCTTCAATCCATAAAGCATGGCCGATTGGGATTTGTTAACGCCAGGCATAGGATTAACCTCTCTAGGAATTGTGGGAGTGCTAGTCTCTCTTTCTGGAATTTCGAAAACATTCCTTGATGGTATGCATGCTGTTACTCTGCTTACATTCTTAATAGGAATGATTTTTTTAAGTGCAGGAATTTTTAAAGATGGATTTCCATCTTCACGGAAGGCTAAAATGGGCTCCTTTATAACTTTGGGATTGTTAATTATAATAGGTTTGATTGCAGCGGTTAATTCTAGTGGCCAAACACCATCAATATTTGCTTATATTGGAATAATATTGCTGATTTCAGTTCCTGCTGCATTTATAATTGTAGGAATATACAGAAATAGTTCTAAAATTAAAATTTATTTGACATCATTTGTTGTTGCAATTATTATTGGAATTATTTCTATTTCTGCTCTAGGGATCCAAATTCAAAACCAAGGCGCTATATCAGCAGAAAAAACCGAGGAAACAATTTCTCCTTCTTCTGAACCCGTTTCTACTATTGATTTAAAAGATTTAGCTAAGGTAAATATTCTTGCTGGATCGTCTGCAGAAGGTAATCCCGATTATGATCCAGAGGAACTAATTGTCAAAGATTCCATAGGTATTATCTGGATAAATCAAGATAATGTTCCCCATACAGTAACTAGCTTAAAAGATGATGGCAAATCATTTGATTCTTCTATAATTATGGGAAATGCCAATTATACTCTTTTGCTCTCTGATCTTAAAGAAAAAGAATATGAATATTTTTGTACTATTCATCCATATATGAAAGCAAAATTCAGAATTGAATCTTAAAGAAAAAGAATAGAGAATATTTTTGTACTATTCATCCATATATGACAGCAAATTCCAAAAGAATAATCGGTTATTAACATGATAATTTTTTATTTATCTTAAATATTAGTTATTGATAATGATCTAATTATCAATAAAAAACTAATAATTTAGTATATTGATATTATTATTTGTCTTATAGACATAAAAGATTATTTCCCCTTTTTAGATTAATGGAAAATGAAATTTTAATGATTCATGATTTTCATCTAAATGAACTCAGAAAGTTAGCAATTAGCTCATTACCTAATGAATCATGTGCAATATTATTAGGAAAAAAAATTCAAACAAAAAATATCGTCAAATATATATTGCCATTAGATAATTCAGCTCAATCGAGAATAGCATTTATAATTGATTCTGATGAATTATTTACTGTAAACAAAAAAGCTAAGTTAATGAATTTAGATGTTATTTCAATTTTTCATTCTCATCCTTCTGATCCTTTCCCTTCTGAAACTGATAAAATTTATATGCATCTTAATCCTGTTATTTGGATTATTTATTCTACTTCTTCTAATTCTTTTAAATCTTTTTTATTAGATAGCTCTAATGACTTTAGAGAAGTAAAAATAGAATTGATTAAGGACTAATCCTATCTGGATCTCTGGGATATAATACCACTTCTCTCACGTTCAGAGATCCTGTCAAAGACATGATTAATCTATCCAATCCCAAACCACATCCTGCATGAGGTGGCATTCCCCAATCAAATACTTTTAGATGCTGTAAAAAATTATTTGGATTCAAACCTTGTTCTTTTAATCTACTTTTAATTTTTTGAGGATCATGCTGTCGAGAACCACCAGAAATTAATTCTAAATATCCAATTTGTAAATCGAAGGAATTTGATAGAAATGGATCTCGTTCATTCTCAAGAATATAAAAAGGTTTTAATTTTAATGGCCATTCTGTTATAAAATAAAAACCTTGATGTAACTGGCCTAATTTTCTTAAGGATGAATCAGATAGGTCATCACCATATTCAACCTTTTCATCATTTTTCTTAAGTTCCTCTATACAGTTATTATAGGTTAATCTTTCAAACTTGTTCTCCAAAGTATTTTTTATAAAAATATTTTCTTTAAGGTTGAGTAAACCAGTATTTTTGATACCAATTATAATATTTTTTATTAATTGTTCCATTATTTCCATTATATCATAATAGTCTAAAAAAGCAGCTTCAATATCTACACTATAAAATTCTGTTAAATGTCTTACCGTATTAGAATTTTCTGCACGAAAATATGGTGCTATTTCGAAGACACGATCTAATGCCACTATTAATTGTTCTTTATAAAGTTGGGGACTCTGAGCAAGATATGCTTTCTTCTTAAAATAATCAAACTCAAATAAATTTGCGCCTCCTTCACTTGCACTACCAATTATCTTAGGAGTATTAACTTCAATAAATAACTGTTCTCGTAAAGTTTTTCTTATAATTTCTAACGCAACTGATCTTACAAGAAACAAATTTGAAATTTTTTCATTTCTCAAATCTAAAGCTCTTGAATCTAATCGTTTATCCATAGATGATTCTAACCTTCCAGTTGGATCAATTGGAAGAGGATGTTTTGCATAAAAAGTTTCTCCAATTTCTTTCAATCGTAACTCCACCTTCATTTCTTTTGATTTGCTTTCCTGAATTTCACCAGATATTATAATTGAACTTTGTCTTGGAAGTTCTTTTATACTGGGAAATTTTTTAGGATTAACTATTACTTGAATAGGACCTGTTATGTCCCTTATTACCAAAAAAATTATTTTTCCAATATCCCGAATATCTTCTATCCAACCAGCGACATTTACGTTTTGTCCAATAATGTCTTCGTTTAATTGTTTAGCAAAATGTGTTCTCTTCATTTTCTCTTTCAATTTCATCTATATCTTGTTGGTTTATTTCTTGTTTTCCATGTTATAATTGATTAATCGATATATTCTATAAGTAATTCTATATTTTTGATTTCTTTTGCAATTTTAGTAATGATATTAGTATCAACTTTTTTATTTTGATTTTTTTTATTTGATATGATTATTTTTGTAATTTTATTTCCATCAGGAAGCCACACAAGATTAATTGATGAAATTTTAACAGGGAAAATTAAATTTTCAATAAACCTTCTCTCTGTTGCTCCGCTTTCAACAAACCATACATTGTTATTAAATTCTTTTTTTATCTTATTTAATAATTCATTATCTGAACGTAAGGTGCTAATATCAGCTGTAGGCAATATCAATATCAATTTATCTTCGATTTTATATGCTCCTACTAATGTAAACTTATCAATTACATTGTTTTTCTCAGCCAATCGAGTTAGTTTTATTGATGCATCTATATCTCCTACTGATAGGTGGCCAGTTTTTAATTTAGATTCACATTTTGAGCATAAAATTCCTGTTTTAGCATCAAAGGAACAAATAGGAGTTTTCAATATCTCTTAATCATTAATTCTAGCAGTTCTATCTATATATAAATAGAGCTAAAATTATTTCAGATCAATAATATATTTATTTCAGTATAATAATTAATTAAATCTGTCAAAAAATAAGTTATCTATAACGGGTTTAAGTGTGTCTTACTTTTTACATAATAAGATAATTAAGGCAGTTGACAATGTTTCTCTTGAATTGCTTAAGGCTGAATCCCTTGGAATTGCTGGTGAATCAGGATGTGGTAAAAGCACATTAGTATCTGCAATAATGAGAAATATATCAGCTCCAGGAAAAATTACTGCAGGAAGTATTTATTTAGATGAATTAGATATAACAAAATTATCGGATAAAGAATTTGATTCAAAAATTAGATGGAAAAAAATCTCTATTATCTTTCAAGGAGCAATGAATACATTAGATCCTGTATATACAATAAAATCTCAAATTAAAGATTTATTTCAAGCTCATGGTCAAATATATGATAATAATAAAGTCATTAACATTATAGAGAATGTTGGTTTAGATAAATCCATCCTTGAAAAATACCCACATGAGTTAAGTGGAGGTATGAAACAAAGAATTGTTATAGCTATGGCTTTATTATTAGAACCAGATATCATTATTGCTGATGAGCCTACAACAGCACTAGATGTAATCATTCAGACACAAATAATTAAATTATTAAAAAAACTCAAGGAAAAAGGAATTAGTATAATTTTGATTTCTCATGATCTTGCTTTAATTTCAGAATTAGTAGACAAAATAGGAGTAATGTATTCTGGGAAAATTATAGAATTCAATCTGACCAAAGAAATTATATTTTCTCCACAACATCCATACACTCAACATTTAATCTCTTCAACACCTCAACTAGCTGATCCCTTTAAAGAAAAACATGTTAAATTTAGATGATTAAATACCTATTATTTTTGTCGGGAAAATCCATAAATTAAAACGTCAAGATGAGTGAATTTGTAATGATAATAATAATAATAATAATTTTTATTGATAAAAAATTTATTGAAAGTCATGTAATGGCTTATCTTTATGATAAAAAATTTTTTTTTCTAATTCAGATATATGATTTTCTATTATGTGGGAATTAGCACATTTGTCATGCATTATACCTATATTACAAAATTCACATGATGTTACAAAAACCAAGTCATTAAATTTTCTTTTACAAAAATCACATATTTCAGAGTCTAAATCATAATCTATTAATGGTTTTAACCAAGGCTCTCTCCATAATAATTGCATTATATAAAATGACTTGATTAACATATATATTATTTTCAATAAACCATGAGAATAATTCTTGAAAGAGTATAAAAATCCTATTCCTACTGTTGATGCAATCATTCAAAAGTCCAATTTCATTTTATTAGTCAAACGAAGAAAAGATCCATATAAAAATCAATTTGCATTACCAGGAGGGTTTGTAAATGAAGGTGAAACTATAGAAGAAGCTATTAAACGAGAAGTCTATGAAGAAACATCATTAGAGGTTCATCCTATAGATATATTGGGTGTTTATTCTGATCCAAAAAGAGATCCAAGAGGACATATAATGACTGTTGTATTTATTGTAATAATTATCAGAGGAAATCCTAGAGCAGGAGATGATGCAAAGGAAATCTCATGGATTCCAATTGAAAAAATAAAGGATATCCAAATAGCATTTGATCACAAATTAGTTATACATGATTATTTACGATGGAAAAAAGAAGGGGGAACGTATTGGACACAAAAATTCAGATAATTCTATGTATCTAACTTTCTGATACTATTGATTAAGAAATTTATTTAATCTTTTTTGATAATAGTATTTATTTTTTATAATTGTACTATTATACATACAAGTAGATAAATAATCTTGTCCAATTGTATACATATAACAGATCATAATTGTATTCTTCCTCTTAACAATACACGGATAGAGTAATCATCAAAAGATTAAGTTCTATCTTTGAATTATTGCATTATTTCTTGCTTAATCAGATTTTTTATTATACTGTTGTTGATCGTAAATATGTTTTAGATACAAAAAAATTAGATACTGGAGATTCTATAGTGATATCACTTGTAAAAAATTTATTTCTATACCATATTTTTCGACTAATGAGGTTCTCACTACAGCATATTTCTATTCATAAAAAATTAATACTAAACATAGATCTACATACTATGTCAATTGCAATCCATATTACATAATGGTAATTTTCGATTTAATAACGATTTCAACTAATGATGAAAACTACAATTCCCATGCTTTTGTTGTATACATATACATATCTCTCAAATCTTTATCCTATTTCATAAATACTTTTTTTCCATCCTAAATGTTTCTAATAAATAATAGTGTTGCTTAAATATAAACAGAAAGAATGTACTATTACAAGTACCTAAGAATATAAACAAATATTCCTTTTTTCCAATTAAATTTAATAATCATTTATCTATTGGGATTAAATATTCATTCCTATACTACTGTCTAGTAAAGTAAATTTACAGATTTTACCTTAATTTATCATAAAAAATCTTACAAAATTTTAATTTTCTTCAATCAATTTATATTTAATACTAACTTATCATTAATTATGCAAACAGCAGAGTTGGAAATAAATAAAATACGTAAAGATTTTCCTATTCTAACTCGTAAAATTAATGGTAAACCGTTTATATATTTAGATAATGCAGCAACTACTCAAAAACCATTATCAGTAATAAATAAAATTTCTGATTATTACTCATTTTATAATTCTAATATTCATAGGGCAGTATACGATATAGCCGAGGAATCTACTGATGCTTATGAATTAACAAGAGAAAAAGTATGCAAATTTATAAATGCAGGCTCTACCGATGAAATAATTTTTACGAGGAATGCAACCGAAGCAATAAATCTCATTGCCTATTCGTGGGGAAGAAAAAATATTAAAAAAGGCGATGTAATCATTTTATCAGAACAAGAACACCATAGTAATATTGTTCCTTGGCAAATTTTAGCTAAGGAAAAAAATGCTGAAATTATATTTTTAAAGATTAATGAAACAGGAAATTTAGATTTAAATGAACTAGATTTTTATCTTAAAAATAATAATAATATTAAATTAATATCCTTATGTCACATGTCTAATGCCCTTGGAAATATAATACCAATAGACCAAATAATAAATATGGTACATGGATATGATATACCTATCTTAGTTGATGGTGCTCAATCTGTACCGCATATAAAAACTGATGTTACAAGTCTAGATTGTGATTTTCTTGCTTTTTCTGCTCATAAAATGTTAGAACCTACAGGCGTTGGTATTTTATATACGAAAAAAAATATTCTCGAAGAAATGGACCCTTTTATCTGTGGAGGGGATATGATTAAAGAAGTTCATAAAGAAAATACTTACTTTAACGATTTGCCATATAGATTTGAAGCTGGAACTCCTAATATAGCTGACGTTATTGGTTTTAGTGCTGCTCTAGATTACTTAAATGAAATAGGAATGGAGAGTATTCGAAGCCATGAAATTGATTTGACCCGATATGCACTTAAAAGAATGTCTGAACTAAAACAGATAAAACTTTATGGAGATACCAATATACGTAACCGTGGAGGGATTATATCTTTTAACTTAGGTGATATTCATCCACATGATTTAGCAACTATTTTAAATAATCATGGCATTGCAATTAGATCAGGTCACCATTGTGCGCAGGTATTAATGGAAAAACTAGATGTTTCAGCTACATCTAGGGCTAGTTTCTATGTATATAATACAAAAGAAGAGATCAATATATTTATTAATGCGTTAGGTGAAGCTATTAAATTGTTTAAACTTTGAGTGATGATATTTATAGAGAAATAATTCTGGACCATTATAGAAATCCTAGAAATAAAGGAAAGATAGATAACGCAGACGTTGTTATTCATGATAGTAATCCTTTATGCGGGGATCAGATTGATATGTTTCTCAAAGTAGAAGAAGGGCAGATCAAAGATATAAAGTTTGATGGAAAAGGGTGCGCAATTAGTCAGGCAAGTGCATCAATGTTAACTGAGATGGTTATGGATAAACCATTGACTACAGCTAAAGATATATCGAAAGATGATATATTGGAAAATATAGGATTAACCAATCTGGGCCCTGCACGGATAAAATGTGCATTACTATCTCTTAAGGTTTTAAAGATGGGAATGGTAAAATATTTTTCTGATAAAGAACCTGCAACAGCTGAAAAAATGGAAAAAGATTCAAACCTTTATTAATGAATTTATTAATTTAATTTAATCTTTTTTTAGAATACAATAACGTTAATAATCCTTTTTTAAGAATACATGTCATTATAATCGCAATGTCTGACTCTTCTACCTTTTGGAGAGATTTACCCGTACATAAGACTCTTTTATTAGAAAAATTAGAAAATGTGAAATCTACTTGTGATATCATGATCCTTGATTATCTAAAATTAGAAAAATCAAATAATTTTAGTTATAGAATTCTATTGCCTAGAAATGAAGAAAATAACAAATTAGCCAAACAAATAGGACTGAGTCTTCAATTAGAATTTCTTTCTCAATTAAGAAAACGAAAAATAAAAACTCATATCCGAGAAATTAAATATGTACATGATTCAAAACATTTTGGATGGTTATTGATTAATTCTGATTTATACCAAAAAATGAAAATACAACATCATTCTATTTCTTAAATTTACTAGTGATAAATGGTTCATTTAGTTTTAATACCTTACATAAGATTATCGAAATTATCATTCCATATAATGCTCCTCCAACAATGTCAAAAAAGTAATGTTGAAGAAGATATAACCTACTTATCCCAATCATTATAGGATATAGCCATAATAATTTTCCAATCCATGTTTTATTTTTAAAAAAACTAAACCAATATCCTATAATTATTATGAAAGCAGTATTACGTGCAACATGATTAGATGGATAGGATAAGTCTCTTGCTATTGGCATCATGCTATCATTTTCAATCGTATACTTTTCTGGCATATGATATTGCGGAATATATTGTTCAAGTGGTGAGGAACGACCAATTAGTGGTTTGATATACATTATCGATATTGATAAGACTACTATTGATATTAAAAAGATCAATCCTAATTTTCTTGTTCTTCTTATTATAGTTAAAATAATTCCAATTATTAACATAGAAAATAAATCTCCTATTGATGAGATAATAATCATAGAAATATCTATAGTAACGTTACCACCTATATGATAGAAATAATTAGAAATTAAATTATCAAGATTATTTGTTGCTCCAGTAGTAACTAAAAATGATAGAACAATAAATGTTAGGATTAT
>DATFBJ010000392.1:0-3724 GCA_035253885.1 Nitrososphaeraceae archaeon | reverse complement strand
AATAAATCAATTACTTTGTACATTTTCAGATAGGAAGAATTAAGATTATGGTGTTTTTCAAGAGATGATTTTATTTTTTGTAATTGTTGTAGTAATTTTTTATCATCTTTATCATTAATAATCTTATAGTAATCCATGAATTTTTTATGAAAGTGTTTTATTTCTTTTTTGATAAAGGGATTATCCATAAATAAAGAATTAAGTAATTTGGGATCATCATTTAAAATACTTTCCAATACAATACATTGCATCTTAAATGTACTTCCTGAATAGCATTCTAAAGCTTTGTATTGTTGTGATCCGATAATATCTGCAAACACCATATTAATATAATGAGTTAATCCTAAAATTATAGCCATGATACGATCATGTTGAATTGCATTTTCTAATGATAAGATATTAAAATTTTGAAATAGATCTTGGACAAATTGCATTTCTCTTTTATAATCTCTAATTGGAATGAATAAAACCTTCAAATTACTTTGTTTTGAAGAAGCCCCTGGACCAAACATAGGATGAATACAAATCGGCAAAATATAATCCTCAATTTTATTTAAAGATTGAAAAGATTTGTTTTTGATAGAAGAGATATCAACTAATACTGAATTTCGCTTCATTATTTTAGAACATTTTATTATCATTCTTGGTATAATTCTAATCGGTACACATAGAACTACGATATCGGAATCCTTGACACATGAATTAAAGTCAGTTTCGATTTTTAAATTTATCTGTTTTCCTACAGAATCTATATTTTTGTCATATGCTTTTATTTGAAAGTTCTTTTTAGTTAAAAGATATTCTATAAACCAAGAACCCATTCTTCCTCCAGCGCCTATAATAGCAATTTTTTTCAAAATAATTTGTTATCCCTAAGATAATTTTGAAGAATGTCTAAACCATCATTCAACAATTTAGATGATTGACAAGCAGAAATTCTAATAAACTGTTTGTAAGAATTTCCAAATCCACTTCCTGGAGCAATTGCTACACCTTTTTCTAATAAGTCATGCACTAGAGTAATATCATTTGAATAATTTTTAGATATGATTTTTGGATATACATACATTGCGCCGTCTGGAAAAATATACTCTAAATTCATTAGGTCCAACCTTTTACAAATAATATTTATACGATTTTTAATAGAATCTATATTTGATTGTATATTATTGCCCATTGCAGCTAAAGCACAATATTGCATTGGTTCGGCAACTGATGTGATAGAAGTAGCCTGAACCTTACGCATTTTTGTTATTATATCATTATTTGCTATTCCGTAACCTACTCGAAATCCTGTCATCCCATAGGTCTTAGAAAAAGATGATACCATTATGCTTTTTTCATATTCATAATTTAAAATACTCTTATATTTAACAAAAGAATAATCAGAATATACCTCATCACTTAATAAATATAAATTATGTTTTTTTGCTATAGAAACAATTTTTTCAAGTAAATTGGAATCAAGTACTTTTCCTGTAGGATTATTAGGATAATTTAATATAAGCATTTTCGTATTAATAGTTATAAGATTCTCTAGGGTCGTTAAATTAGGTGTCCATTTATCTTCTATAGTAGTTTTCAATAATCGTGTTTTTGCCCCTATAAATTCAGCACATTCTTTATATGCTGGCCAAGATGGTTCAATATTTATTAGTTCGTCTCCTGGCTTTAAAAGAGAAGTCATAGCACAAAATACTGCAAATCTACCACCTGGTGTAACTAAAACTTGTTCAGGCATGACATTAGAAAATCTTTTGGTTATCTGCTGACGTAGTTGAGGTATTCCAGAAATTTCAGTATAATGATATTTTTTATTTTCATATATTTTTGATAATTCCTCCTTAACTTTTAATGGAGGAGGATAATCAGGTTCACCCACTTCTAAATGAATAATTTTTTTTCCAGCTTTTTCTAGTTCTTTAGCTTTCATAAATACAGCCATATGAGTAGAACTTTTATTACCATTATTTTGAATATTTTGTAATTTCACAGATTCTAATAAGAGAAGATTCAAAAGTCTACCAGAAAATTCAACATTCATTCCTATATCTTTTGTAATTTCCATAACAGATTTTTTTATATCATTTTCAACTTTTTCATCTTCTATTTCAATATTCAATCGTTGTTTGATATTCCCAATTTTTCTTGCTACTTCCATCCTATCCTTGACTAATTTAATAATGTTATTTGTAATATTTCGCATTTCTTCTCTTAAATAATCCAAATTATCTTGTTCAACCATTTCAATAACCTCTTAGAACATTAGGAATAAATCCCGCTTTAATTGCATGATCGGACAAAACTATAGAAACGATCCCTTCAATAACAGGAGGAGCACGAGGTACTACACAAGGATCATGCCTTCCAGGAACTTGAAGATCTACAGGGAAGTCACAAGATAGGTCTAATGTTCTTTGAGTCTTCGCAATCGAGGCGGCAGGTTTAAACCCAATTCTAATAATAAGTGGCATCCCATTGGATAGACCTCCTAATATACCACCAGAATTATTAGTTAATGTTATTACTTTTCCTTCTTCTTTTATAAATAAATCATTATTTTCATGTCCAGTTTTTTTTGTTCCTTCAAAACCAGAACCAAATTCTATTGCTTTAACAGCGGGAATACTAAATAAGGCTTTGCTTAAATCTGATTCTAAAGATGAAAAGACAGGTTCACCCAGTCCTACTGGTAATCCAATACTAACACATTCCACTATACCACCCAAAGAATTTCCTGATTTTTTTACATCCATAATTGATTCTTTCATCTTTTCTGCAATATCCGGATCTGGACATCTTACTTCATTATTATAGCGATTTTCCTTTGCTTTTTCAAAAGAAATTTTCTCACAAGAAATCCTACCTATCTGTATAGTATAAGCAATTGTTTCTATTCCAAGGACATATTTTAGTAATTTCTTACCTATTGCTCCTGCCATTACATAACTTGCAGTCAACCTACCTGAAAATCTTCCACTTCCTCTATAATCTGCAAAGCCTCCATATTTTACCATTGCAGTATAATCAGAATGACCTGGTCTTGGTATTGTTTTTATTTTATTATAAGGTCTTGAATCAGGATCTTTATTCCATATAACCATACATATAGGTGCATTAGTTGTATAACCATTAAATATACCAGAAAGAATTTCGACTTTATCCTCTTCTTTTCGTTGTGTAGTAATACTTGATTGACCAGGTTTTCTTAGATCTAAATCTGGTTGTATATCAGATTCATTTAATGGAAGACCTGCAGGACACCCATCTAAAATAGATCCTACACATCTCCCATGGCTTTCTCCAAAACTTGTAACTATGAATCTATCTCCTAGAGTATTTCCACCCATAACAATTAATCCAAAGATATAGTAATCCTATATAATATTGACTTTTAATAATTAGAAAAAATTTTTTTGTAATTGTATTATTATCAATTTATTGCATTAAATTTATTTTTGCACCAAGTCTTTTAATCTCACTTAGGAAAGAAGGATAAGATACATCTATAGATTCTGCTCCTCTAACTATAGATTTATCAGTTAACATGGAAGCTATTGTAAATGCCATAAAAAGCCTATGATCGTTGTAAGAATCAAGTTCTGCATTTTTTAAAGATTTGGATGGATTTATTATTATTTTGTCTTCTTCTTCGATAATATTTACGTCCATCTTTCTCAATTCTTTAGTAATATTTGAAACTCTATCTGTCTCTTTGAATCTA
>DATFBJ010000391.1:0-7945 GCA_035253885.1 Nitrososphaeraceae archaeon | reverse complement strand
TTTTCTTTGTGTAGTTATACTTGATTGACCTGGTTTTCTTAGATCTAAATCTGGTTGAATATCAGATTCATTTAACGGAAGACCTGCAGGACATCCATCTAATATAGAGCCTACACATCGCCCATGGCTTTCTCCAAAACTTGTAACTATTAATCTATCTCCTAGCGTATTTCCACCCATAACAATTAAACCACCATATAGTAATCATATATAATATTGACTTTTAATGGTTGGTAAAATATTTTTTGTAATTGTTTATCAGCTAATTTTATTGGATTAAATTTATTTGTGCACCAAGCCTTTTAATCTCATTTAGAAAAGAAGGATAAGAAACATCAATAGACTCTGCTCCACTAACTATGGATTTAGTAGTTAACATGGATGCTATTGTAAATGCCATAAAAAGCCTATGATCGTTGTAAGAATCAAGTTCTGCATTTTTTAAAGATCTTGATGGATTTATTATTATTTTATCTTTTTCTTCGATAATATTTACGTCCATCTTTCTCAATTCTTTAGTAATATTTGAAACTCTATCTGTTTCTTTAAATCTAGCGTGAAAAATACCAAAAATTCTCATAGGAGATCTTGCCTTTAAAGACAGAATAGATACCACAGGTAAAAGATCTGGAGTATTTACAAGATCACAGTCTATTCCCTCTAAATTATTTGATTCCTGGACAATCACTTCTCCTTTTTCCTTATTTACTCTAATATCACTCCCCATTTGTTTTACAATATCGATGATTTTCATGTCTCCTTGTGGATAATAAAAATTTAGGCCACTTATTGTTATTTTTCTACCAGCTAAAATTCCTGCTGCTATTATAAATGATGCCGAAGAAAAATCTCCAGGAATAGTAAAATTAGTTGGTTTGTATTTATCATTAGGTATAAAATAATTAGCATAATCTTTGTTATGTTCAACGACAACACCAAATTTTTTCATTGTTTCGATTGTGGAAGTAATATATGGAATAGATACCTGTTTTCCTTTAATTTTTATTTCAACTTCTGAAAGCGCATAAATACATGAAATTAATAATGAAGAAATAAATTGACTTGAAATATTCCCTTCAATTGATGCCAATCCTCCTTTTATTCCACCTCCTTTTATTATTAATGGAGCTGTACCTTTTTCATTGGAAGAAAAAGCATTAACTCCTAATTGATTTAGAGCAGAAATTAGTGGTTTCATAGGTCTTGTCTTAAGACTATCATCTCCTGTAATGATAGTATAACCATTTTTTACTAGAGCAGCCATTGATGTCAAAATTCTGATAGTTGTTCCTGAGTTTTCTGCATTAATCACATCCTTTGGTGTTTCAAATTGATTCATTCCAAAGATCTCAAGAGAATCAAATTTTTCATTAGCCTTTTCAATTTTTACTCCAAACATTTTGCAACCAGAAATAGTTGCTATTGTATCCCTACTAAGTAACGGATTATTAATTATTGACTTCCCATCTGCAAGAGATGCAATGGCAATTGCTCTATGGGTATAACTTTTACTCGGAGGACATTTTATGTTACCATTAACAGAAGATTTACCAATTTCTACATTAACCAATTATTTTTTCAACTCTTGCTTTGGTATTATTAATTTTACAAACTAATGTTTTTCCATAATTTGCTAGAATGTTTCTAATTGGATAGATGTTTTTTTCTTCAATAATTACAGCTATTGATGGCCCATTTCCAGAAATAGATGCAGATAGAGCTCCATTTTCTATGGCTGAAAGGATGGGACTATAATCATAGTCCATTACAGAAGATACTAAAAGTCCATTTAGATTCATTGCAGTCCAGTAATCAGATTTTTCTGCTAATTCAAATGCTTTATTGAAAAATTCTGATAAAATCTTTAATTTTAAAGGATTCTTTCTTTCTGAATTAGTAGGTAAAAGAATAACAGATAATAAATTAACAGGACCATTTTCTCTTCTTATTAATTTATTAGAATTATTATCTGTAATTACGAAACCACCAAAATAACATGCCGTTGAATCATCATAAGCACCAGTAATTGTTATTTTTGCCTTACGTGAGGCATTAACTGCTGTATCTAAAACTTTAAAATCATCTATATTACTCTCTAATAATCCATAACAAGCTAATGATATTGCAGAAGAAACAGCACTAGAACTTTTTAATCCAAATCCAATGGGTATATCAGAAGAGATAGATAAAGAAATATCATTTTCTTGAAGTATATTTTTAGGAATAATATTATGTATGATATAGTTAAATAACTCGCTATTTCTGTTATTATAAAAGATCTTACCTTCTCCTTTTTGCATATGTATTTCAGCAGTTGTTTTGAGTGAAATTCCAAGGGCTGAGCCTTTACCAGTAGCAATAGCATTGACTATTGAAATAGCACCATGAACGGTAGCTCTTGTAATAGTAGAAGTCATGTTGGATCCCCAAATATTCCAAATAGAGCTTTTTTCATAGCATCAACAGGAGCATCCAAACCAGTCCAAATCTTAAATGCTTGCGCTCCTTGTGCAATAAGCATTTCATATCCAAAAACAACTATGGCATTAGCCTTCTTAGCCTGCCTTAGTAAATCAGTATATATAGGTTTATAAACTATATCATAAACAATGCTATTAGGCTTTATATACTTCTGATCTATTGGACTTGTTTCATCATTTAATCCAATTGAAGTAGCATTGATAATTAAATCGGATCGCAAAGTAGTTGTAGAAAGATTATTAAAAATTTCACAATAACAATTTAATCCTAACTTTGATCCGTGTTGTATTAATTTTGAAGCATTATGAGCTGAGCGGTTAACTACAATTACTTCAGATACTCCTTTTTCATATGAAAGAGCAGTCATAATTGCATAAGCTGCACCTCCAGCACCTATTATCAAAACTTTAATTCCATTAAAATTTACTTTTCTTTGATAGAGAGGCTGAATAAAACCATAAAGATCAGTATTATATCCAATCAATATTCCTTCCTCATTTTTTACAGTATTAACAGCATTTGTTTTCAATGCTGTTTGATCTAATTTATCGAGATATTTTAAAATCGAAATTTTATGAGGTATAGTTACATTAAAACCTGCAATTCCAATTGACCTTAATGACTCTATAGAGGCTTTAAGATCTGCAGAGGGTACACGAAATGAAAAATATGAGCTTTTTATTCCAAGAGCGGAAAATGCAGAATTTTGCATTATAGGAGACAATGAATGTTGTACGGGATCTCCTATTAGGCAATATGTCTTAATTGGTGGCAATGATATTATCTAAAAAATGTTGAGAGATTCTTTCATATATTCTTCTCATTTCTATAACAGATAATTGTCCTGGTGCAATAGTTTTTTCTAATGAAGCATAAGTAAAAGGAGATTTTCCATAAATGGTACATAAAATTCTTGATATAATACCATAATCTCCCATTGCAAAAGTAATTAAATTACTATTCTTGAATTTATCGTATAAATTTAATAATCTAAAAGAATCATTAATATTTTTTGCCATTGTGACCACTTTTATATTATTACTAAATTTTTTCATATCGTTAATTTTTTTTTCTAAATATTCATCTGAGGGAGTTCTAAAGAAATTATGCCATGAAATTAGTACGTTAGATTTATTTTGTAAATAATTGTTCAAAGAAGTATTGTTAATTATTGTATCATATTCTACATCTAATAACATGGGATGTAAATCATATAATTTTTTAAGAATTTCAATTCTCTCAATTTCGTTTCCTTTAAATTCACCATGTTGTTTTAAAGGTCTTAATGTAAATACAGATCTTGATTTGACGAAGTTAGTAATTTTTATTGCAGAAGATAAATCAGATTGCTCTAAAAAATCAAATCTTATCTCTAAAAAATCGCTTAAATCTAATGCTTTTTTTATTGCAGAAGATAATTCTTTAATTGTTTTTGCACCAATTGAAACACAGATTCTTTCTCCCAAAGTAAAATTACTCATTATATTATTATAAAACTGGATTTTAGTTTTTAAATTTTAATAATAAAGTTTTTGTAAAAATTCCAATAACTTAATTTAATTACTAAATATTTTAAAGAAAATATATCATATCATAGTTATAAAATTATTGTTAACTATGATGAGAGGGAATTTTTTTCCAATTTGCAATTAATGCTTCTGCTCGAATATGTATTGGTTCACTTAATCTCGATCTGGCCAGTTTAACATATTCATTGATTATATCTACTCCAATAAATCGGCGCTGTAAATGCAAAGCAACTTTTGTAGTTTGGCCACTACCATTAAATGGATCCAAAATTGTATCTCCTTCATAAGAATATAATTTCATCAATCTATATGGGATTTCTTCAGGAAAAGGACATGGATGTTCAATATATCCTGGAGGAATTGGAGCTATATGCCACACAGAATTTGCAATTTCCTTTGTCCATTCCTCATGTGTAGCAGGTAATGTTTCTTTTCTTTCTCTTCCACTATTTACATTACCTTTTCGAAGTACTAAAATTAGTTCATGCATTATATTTGCTCTATAATATTTTGGGTAGGGATTAATAACAAAGGAACCATATCTATTAGTTCCTCCAGTGACTTTGTGCCAAATTATCTCTTCATGAAGATTCCATTTACCAAATGGTTCAACTAATTGTGATAATAACATATGTGGAAGTGGTAATAATGTACCATTTACAATTTCATTAGCTATAACTATACAACAGTATCCCCCATCTTTGGTTGCATTATATATCTTATTATTAAAGATATCAATCATTTCCTCGAGATATTCCTTTGTATTGACATTTAATTTTCCTCGATAATAAGATCCATTTTTAGATATATGTGCATTATAATCAATTGCATTTCGATAGGGCGGAGAAGTTATGGTTAATTGTATTGAACCCTTGGGAATTTTAGAAATTATTTCTTTGCAATCGCCCGATAAAATTTTATCTACATAGCTATGCTTTACCTGCATACTAGAACATAATTTTTGAATCAATATTCACCATGCTTTAAAATAATCGACAATATGATAAAGAAAATTTGAATCACAATTGATTAATATACATAGATGATAGAATAAAAATAAATTAAATAATTCAAAATTACATTTGGATCTATAATTAGAAATAAAAGAAATTATTATTTTTCAAGAATATATTCTTGTACCTCTACTCCAAAATGTCTTCCACTAGCTTGTTTAAAGTATCCCAAAACTTTATCACCAGGTTTGATATGAGTAACTGGCAACAATTCTCCACTATCACGAATTAACTGAATTGTTTCTGCATTTTGTACTATAACAGTTCCTTCTATACTGTCACCAACAGCCCTAATTAGTCTTAATGGCCTAGTTTCTATTTTCGATCTTCCTACAGATACAACTCTAGAATTGCCATCTTTATTTACAATAATTATTTCAGTTCCAGATTCTAATTCAGATAAATATTTGGTTTTCCCATCTGGAAGAACAGTATAACAATATACAGCTCCAGCATTAACTCTAAAAGGGCGTGGAGATGTAAAAGATGAACCAGATGATTCATTGTGTAAGAGAAATAGAAAATTAGACTTACTTCCAACTAACATCCCTTCACCTGTTTCAAGCATTGAAACAGTATCAACACACACTCTTTCACCTATTCCGACATCTTTAAAATCTACAATTTCACAGGCTTTTATTTCATATTTTTTATTTTTTAGATATTTTTTAGATTCTTCTATTTCTTTAATATTTGCAGTTGAGAGTATAACCCCATCTACTCCTAATTCTAACACGGTAAACATAGTTCTTACTTCTTCCGAATTTTTAGCAGTAGTATAGATCTTAGTTTTAGTTTTTTGTAGATTAGCAATTATATTTTCTAATGGAATAATTTTCCAGTTAGTAGCATCTACTATAATATAATTTGCACCTTTATAGATTGCATTTTCTATATCATAAATATCTTCATTTGATAGAACGCGCTTATAATATGCCAAAGATTTATCTTTTGTTTTATTTTTTATTAAATCTTCTATAGATTTGCAAATAATTATATCAGCAAGTTCAGATTCATAAATTATTTTAAAATTTTTTTTTCTTTTTATTTTTGTAGGCTCTATGAATAATATATTAATCTCCTTTAACTCGTCTAAAAATAATTCTAGATTAGAAATTGTAGAAGGTGGAGCAATAATTAATTCTTTATTTCTTTCTTTTTCCAAAAGTTTTCAAAACCTCGGTATAGTTTTTTCCATCTATAATTATTTCAGATAATGCTTTTACAAGTAAAGAAGGATTATTATGTTGAAAAATATTTCTTCCAAAAGTAACACCCTTAGCACCTGCTTTGATAGCATTTGAGCACATTTCTAAAACATCAGCGTCTGTTTTAGATTTTGGGCCACCTGCAATGACAACTGGTACAGGACAATATTTTACTACTGATTTAAAAGAATCTAAATCCCCAGTATAAACAGATTTGACTATATCAGCACCTGCTTCTGCACCTATTCTGGTAACATGGGCTACAATTTCTGGATCATAGGGATTTTTTATGTTTTCACCTCTTGGATACATCATAGCTAGTAAGGGCATATTCCATTCATCACATTCATCAGAGATCATTCCTAAAATTTCTAACATCTCTGGCTCTTCTTTGGCACCTATATTTACATGGACAGAAACAGCATCGGACCCATGTCTAACAGCATCAGCAACACTACCCATAAGAACTTTTTTATTTGGATAAGGACTTAAAGAAGTACTAGCAGATACGTGCGTTATTAATCCTATATTAGTAGTCTTTGGCATAGACTTTATTATCCCTTTGTTAATAATTACAGATGTTAATCCAGAATTTTCGCATTGATATATCATCTCATGAGTATTTTCTAATCCTTTTATTGGTCCATTGGTTATCCCATGATCCATAGGAATACAAACCATTTTGCCTTTTTTTGTAATTCTGTTTAACCTAATGTCTCTACCTGAGACCATAAAGATGAAGGATATTTGTCCTACTTAAAAGTGATCTGCTATCTATTGAAAAACATTACGAAATAAACAAGTGAATAAAAATAATTAGATTAAATCTAATTTAAATTATAAACTATACTAAGATATCATACAAGTTTTTGGCAATGTTATTTTATGTTTATTCTTCGATAAGAGATGTTTTATAAACAGTATATCATTCTTATCAATTCCTTTTTTTAGTAGATACTTATTATTTGTATTATCTGAAATGTTTTCAGCTAAATTTTTTAAAATAGTATCAATTTTCTCATATTCCATTCCAATTTCATCTTCTGCCGTTTGATCTTTCCATAAAGAGGGACTACTTTTTTTTAGCAATATTTTTTTTGGAAGATTAAGATATTTAGCTAATTCTCTTACTTCAGTTTTGTAAATGTCTGCTAGTGGAAGAATATCTGCTGCACCATCTCCAAATTTTGTAAAATATCCAATCATCAGTTCACTTTTATCCGAAGTTCCTAAAACTAATTTATGTTCAATATTTGCATAATAATAAATGAAATTCATACGAATTCTCGCAGTAAGATTACCTATGGATATTTTTTCTAAAGGCAATATATCCATATACTTTTGTTTTATTTCAGTAATGTCTATAACATGGTAGTTTATAGCCACTTTTTGGGATAATTCAATAGCATCATCTATATCACTTTGTCGTGAGACTTTTTTATCTGGAAGAATTAAACCTGATACCTTATTATTGCCTAATGCTTTAGTAGCTAAATATAAGGCAACAGAGGAGTCTATTCCACCACTTAATCCCAATACGACTCCTTGAGAATTCGATGTTGTAACTTCATTTCGAATAAAATCAGTAATACAATTTTCAATATGTAATAGGTTCAATATTTGCTATTCTTATTAGTTAAATATTATTATTAAATCGATCTTTTATTTTTTATAAATTGATTACTATATAACTATAATAACATTAACAAGTAAT
>DATFBJ010000390.1:0-2208 GCA_035253885.1 Nitrososphaeraceae archaeon | reverse complement strand
AAATAATTTATTAAATAAGTTTATAATAATAAAATATAACACATGACAGGACTATATACAAAGATAGACTCTTATCTTAGAACCGTTACCGCTGTTACTCCCGACGTATTAACAATATTTAAATTCATTTGTAATAATAAACAACTATAACTTAATGTATTAATCTTATTATAGTCTGTTCAAAACAATCAAATATTTTGTAATTTGCTAAAAGAAAAGATTTCAGAATTTACAAATAATAATAAGAAATAATATTGTATTGAAATTTCTAGAGAACTTCACTGAATCCAATAGGAATTTAATATATGATTAATAAATGTAAATAAGTTTCTAATAATAAAAGCTAAATACAAGGTAGTAATAGAACCATGTTCAAAGGTTTATTCAAAAACGATTGATAGTATATTTAAGACTCATATTAACCTAATATTAGTATAATGGATTACAATCCAATTTGTTATACAATAAAGATTTGGAGATTTGGAAGGTTTTTATAGATAGAATATACTATCTGAATTAAATAATTATATTTTTAGGCAAAACTCATGAATGATATAACTAACAATAAAGAAAAAGAAGACAAGTCTAATAGTAGTAAGAATAATTTTAATGAAAAATCGATTACAGCATCATATCAAGATAAAATATCTAATGATGCTTGGATTACATTAGCAATACTAAGCTTGATTGGGCTTGTTATTGTATATGGTGAAACAATGATTATACCTGCAATTCCAGATTTAATCCAAGACTTTAATATACCCTATAATACTACTGCATGGATTCTTACTGCCTATTTAATTGCAGGAGCAGTATCAACTCCTATTGTAGGAAAATTATCTGATATTTATGGAAAAAAGAGAATTTTACTAATTGTTATGATTATTTATACAGTAGGAACCTCTTTTGGAATAATTTGCAATGATATTTCAACTATGATAATAGTACGCATAATTCAAGGAATAGGCATGTCGGTATTCCCTATTGCTTTTACCATAATTCGTGAAAAGTTTCCAGAAAATAAATTGTCTATTGCTCAAGGAATTCTTACATCCTTATTTGCAGTAGGAGGAGTTATTGGTTTATCTTTAGGAGCAATAACAATTGAATATTTTGGTTGGCGTTCTACTTTTATATCTATTTCACCTCTTGCATTGATTCTCACGTTAACTATTATGCGAGCTGTTCATGTTAATAAAGAGCAAGTAGAAAATGGTGATGATGATAATAATATTACTATACAATCAAGAAAAAGTATTGATATTAAAGGTGCAATAGCTTTAACATTTACTATATCTTCTTTCCTAATTTCAATTACATTATTAGGCAATTCATACTCTTCAGATGTTAATGATACTAATAACGATACTATAACAAACTTAAGTTTGGTTATATTATTTTCTGTGATATCTGTTCTGTCATTGTTTATCTTTGTATTGTTTCAACGTAGAACACATAACCCTCTAATAGATTTAAATTTGTTAAAAGATAGAATACTTCTTCCAACAAATATTCTGTTAATGACTATTGGTATCTCAATGTTCATGATTTATCAAACTATAACTATCTTTATAAGAAATCCTCTTCCTTCTGGATTTGGAGGAACTGCAATTGATGCAGCAAATGTACAACTTCCTTTTATGTTACTCTCTTTGATAATTTCTGTTTTATCTGGATTTTTGATATCTAGGTTTGGTAATATAAAACCCACAATTATAGGAAGTGTTATTAGTGTTATTGGTTTTTCAAGTCTTTTTATTTACCATTCTACTGAATTTGAGATAATAATAAATTTGTCTATAATAGCAGTTGGATTATCATTAGCAGAGGTAGGAGGTTTTAACATTACATTAGTTTCTGTATCGCCCAAGGTAGGTGGAATATCAATGGGTATTACAGTTCTTTTATTTCTAATAGGAATGTCTATTGGTCCCGCTATTGCTGGTATATTACTTGAGATGTTTCAATCTCCTATTATGCTAAATGAGATTAATTATTCTTTTCCATCGAAGTTTTCATATGATATGATATTTTTTACAGCAGCATTGATTTCATTTGTATTTCTAATTTTATCTATAGTAACTGCAAAAAGGTTATGTCTACAAAGATAAATTTGTTCTTATTATTGTATGTTAAACTCAACACTAGGTAGTAAATATTAATCATTCACATACCTTTTAGTTCTACATTCACTGAATAATAGAAGCT
>DATFBJ010000389.1:0-2171 GCA_035253885.1 Nitrososphaeraceae archaeon | reverse complement strand
TTATTAAAGAATCATTATTATAATTTGTTTTTATCTGTTATTTAATAAACTATTGACTATTTTAATTAAGTCGTTATTTTCTATTGGTTTTTTAATAATGGTATACATGGAAGAAAAATTGTATGCAATATCAAATAGGTTTTCACTTGCTGTCAGAAAACATATTTTTGACTTGATATCTCTGTTTTTTATTTCTCTGTATAGCTGAAACCCATTAATATCTTGCATTTGTATGTCTAGTATTATTAAATCATAGAAATTAGATTTGAATTCATCAAGGGCTAAAACAGGATTATAATAGTAATTTACTATAAATCCGTTATTTTCTAAAACTATCTTTAATACTAAACAAATATCTAATTCATCATCAACTACCAATATTCGTTTTTTATTATCTAAAGCAATAATGTTTCATTACAACAATTACTATTAATTATTTGTTATTATAATTAATTATTTATATATTGTTGAATAACTCATTCTATATATAACATCTACTATAATCTATTGGATTGAGTAGAAACTGAAGAAGAAGAAGAGGAAAAGTAACAATAATGTATAAAGAAGTCATTATATAGTATAAATATTAAAAACTAAATATTAAATATTTGAATAGGTTTTGTATAATATGAAATCTTTTGTTACCATATAATGTAACTAATTCAACGGTTCGGTAAAATCGTGTGGAAATTTCAATACAATTAGAATTTTTATGAATTGTATTAGAATAACTAGAGAACTGTATACTCTTAGAATAAATATTTGAAAATATAGTTTAGCTGATAATACTATTAATAGTTTTTATATATCCTAATAGATATTAGATATAATAGAACGTGTAATGCGATATTTTGATAATAATAATAGTACTAATCTTTTATCTAATGAACATATCATGTTATTATACGAAGATAGGAATAATCGTAATAATTTTATCATAGATATTATTAATGAAGGATTAAAAAATGGCTGTTTATGTATATATGCAGCTGTAGATATAGATAATTCTAAAAGTATTTCGCTGATAGATAATTTATCTTCGAGAATAATAAATTATGAAGAAAATATCCAGAATGAGAATCTAAAATTTATCAATTCTAAACCTTATTATGAATCTGCACTAAAAGGAGATCTAACAGTATTTGAAAAGTGGAAATCAGAATTAGAATATGCATTATACAACCGCCTTTCTGAAGGAAAAAAAGATAAAATACTAATCGTTGGCGATGTATCTTGTACTTTATATGAGACTAGAAATTTTAATGAATGTATAGATTTAGAAAGATGGTGGCAAGATGTTCATTCAGATTGGATAAAAAATAACAAAGATATTACTGTAGTATGTCCTCATCCCAACTATGTCTTTAAGGAAGAATCAGAACAAATTATAAAGAACAAAATTAGCAATTCTCATAATGCTACAATTAATATAGAAAATGAATCTTCTTTCCAATACTTCTATAATTTAATTGCTAAAAATAGCAATTTTGATGATTTGGTTAATTATCAACAAACAATCAAGAAGACTATGAAAGAAATAAAGTACAATTTCATGGAAGAACATAAGAATATCATCAATACCTATTATTCAATATTTTCTAAACAGTTAGATGATATAATTGATGATAATTTTAATAATCCAAAGACTATGGAAGAATATTCTAACACCTATAGTGAAATAAACCGAAATCTAATGGATAATCAAACTAATACTACAAGAATAATAAATGATATTATGGATAAAAATATGGACACATTTCTTAAATCAATAGAAGTAGTACATAAATTTTATTGTGATGTCGTCCAAAGTTATTATAATTATATAATGACTATTAAAAAGTCATCTGAGAAATAATCTTATTATCTCATGGTAGGCGTATTATAAATATTAGCTTTCAAATCTATAATAGTGCAATTAAAACTTCCACTGACTTCTAGTTTCATGCTTAATAGGTGGTTTTCATAATGGTAGCATTATGAGTTCAATACGTGATAATTTTATTTGAGATAAAGAAGTTGAGAAATTCACAACATTTATTCTTGAAGTAGATATATGTTTTTATGACTAAATTCAACTAAATCATATGGCTGACGTCTTAGCCAAATTACTTTTTATTTTCATTACTACCCTTTCTGGTATTGTTCATCGCTGACCTTTTCCATCCAGTCGA
>DATFBJ010000388.1:0-3104 GCA_035253885.1 Nitrososphaeraceae archaeon | reverse complement strand
ATATTAAATATTTAAGCAAGATAAATTTCAAAACAAAATTTCTCTAAATGGTCAATATTCAAACATTCATTAATGTTAAGAAATAAAATTGACGACCTTAAGTTGGATAACCATCATTTTCTGGAATAACAAGAGTATATTGGGATATTACATATCATTCTCTTTTTCAAGAGGTAGACAGTTTATTTCAGCCTAAAAATTTTATTATATATAAATATAAATATATTTTATTAATTTAGTTTTTTGTTTTTTTATTGGACTGATTATTGTATTTTTAAATGGTTACAAATAGATATTTATTCATATTATCATATATACAATTATGTAAGACTATTTTATTTATTATGTTATTTAGTTTTGGATTTGATAGTTTTATTAGTCCTTCTCATATCCTTTATTCATTTCTATTTCTATGTCATAGATAATAGTTAAGCAATTAAACAAAAAGAAATCAAATATAAGCAAATTATAGGATTAAATGTATATGACTTTCCATTACCTTTTTTTCTATAAATATTTTTCTCTCATCAGCCAAAGGTGGAAATATATCATTTTATATTCTTTCATCACCAGAAGTAGCTTTTTTTATATTAGTTATAGCAATGCTACATATATTGATATTTATAGCAAACATATACTATCAATATAAGTACTTTTCATATTATTTCCCTATCTTTGAGCCTATTAAGACAGCAGAATGAACAACAACAAAATGATGAAATTTTTTATCTAAATTTTATAAATACTTGCAAAACTAAGATCACAAAATCTCTCTATACAAGTCGTCTTAGGTATTTTATGGATTTTTTAGGAGTCAAAAATTATGCTGATTTGATAATAAATAAAGACAAGAAAACAATTGAAAATGATATCAAGTCTTTTCTTGTATATCTAAGGAAAAAGCGGAAAATAATCTATATATCAGCAAATCAATATCTAAATGCAGTAAAGAAATTCTACTATATAAATTTGGATTATGAATTGAAATGGTCACTTATCAAGATGTATTTAGGAAATGATGATACTGATGACGAAAATAATGATTATAATAATTCTGTTACTACTACTATAGAAGAAGAACAAGAGGACAGACCATATAACAGGACGGAAATTCAAACAATGTTAAAAACTGCCACAGATCCACGTGCCAAGATTGTCATTTTACTAATGTCAAGTTCAGGTATTCGTATTGATGGTATTCCACAATTAAAGTTGAGGAATCTGACCAAGATTGATAAATACAATATTTATCAAATCAATGTTTATGAAAAATCTCGAAAATATAATTATAAAACATATTGTTCTCCTGAATGTTCTGGAGTAATTAATTCTTACCTCAACTATAGAAAACATGCAGGTGAAAATCTAAATGGAAATTCCTCTCTCATAAGAGAACAATTCAACCCACAAGATCATTTTAAACTAAATAATCCGACATTGGAATAGGCGGAATCAAATATCTTGTTAATGAAGTTCTTATAAAACATTCTGCTCTAAAACAAAAGATTGAATACGATTATAAAAATAAAAGAACAACAAAAAGACATCCTACTATGTTGACCCACTCACTGAGGAAATATTTTGATACCGAAGCAAGAAAAGCGGGTATGTATCCAGATTTTGTTACATTTTAATGGTTACAAATTGCCAGGGAGTAAGAAAGCATTACTTTAAGCCAGACATGAATATTTTACTAGAAGGTACTACAGAATGTAAAGGCTATGTGGCAGCAATTGATTCCTTAACAATTAACGAAGAAAACAGACTACAAAAACAGGTCCAAGAGCTAAAAGAAGAAGATGAATACAAAAATTATTTAATTGAACAAAAATTAAAAAATCTAGAAAATGAGAATATAGAGCTCAAGCAAGAACTAGAAAAAACAATACAAGCCTACGATTTTTCTGAAATTAGAGAACAATTAAATGAAATAAGAAAACAAATGAAAGAAGGCCCTAATTATGAGTATTCTTAGTACATTTATGAATGTTATTTTTACTAGATATAACAACTATGACTTTATTCAGTATATTTTTCTGAATAATGTTCCAGAAGAAATTGAGGGCTATAAGCAAAATAAAAATCATAAAAGTTGTAAGGGAAAATATAAAGGAGTTGGAGGATTTAAATCTATAATATATGACACTAATTGATAGTAATTATGATAATTATGATAATGATAATGTCCGAAAAGCGGACAATTCAAGCACAATGTCCGTCCGCCAACAAATTATTTTAGAATGTATGATTACACAAAGGACTACACTTCAGACATTACAAATTTTGAAAGAAAATGGATTTGAAATAACTGACAGGACTCTTAGAAGAGATAAAAACAAAATAAGAGAAAATAATTTGAAAAGATTGTTTCAAATAGCAAAGACATATGATTTTCAGAATCAACATATTGAAAAATTACAGAAATTGGAATGGTTAGAAAGAGGTATGTTCGACGATATCCAAAATTGTCCAGACGCTTACAAACGAACCAAGATAAGAGAGACTATAGCTAACTTACAGCCTATAATGAGTGCATATATGGACTCTATTTCTTATGTAGTTGAGAAAATTCATCCAGATAGAATCAAATATTATTACAACAACAATAGAAAGTAATAACAATAAAACGATAACTAAAATATAATTAGAATAGCAGAACCAATCTATCAGCTCTTGAGGAATCATTCTCACAAGTATTATGACCAACCTGTATCATATGACGAAATAATTGAAGAGCTCTGCAAATTTTATAATGAACACCATGATCAAAAATATTGGTTTTAACGTTGTTTGATTGAGAAGAAGGTTCTGCAATCAAAAACTTGGGTTCTGTTGAAATGTGAGTGTCAGAAGAAATGGAACATATTACTTCTAACACTCACACCCTTGAAAGCTCAAGCCCAGCTCGAGCAAATAACAATAATAGAAACTAGAATAAAAGATTGTTGTTGATTTTTAAGTGATAAAAAATATATTTTTTTATCATTCTCAATTCGGAAAATGTATTATAAAAATTAAATACAGCTATTAATTTTATAGGTTAGCAATGCAATAGGCTATGGGTAAAAAAAGTTCTATTAAAAGAATTTTAAAATGGGTGTTTG
>DATFBJ010000387.1:0-4652 GCA_035253885.1 Nitrososphaeraceae archaeon | reverse complement strand
CAACTGTCCCGGAGGATCAACAGGTCCCCAAACACTAATACCTTTGAATGTGCCTGCTTTTTGTCTTTTGGTTTTAAAAGTAGTATCAATAGGTCCTTCAGCTTTGGAATGGTCAGTTCCACTACCAGTAAGAGAAATAGTTGTTTCACCGATACTTGCCTTACTAATTGTAGGAGCTGCTGTTGATAAATTATTAGGAGAACCTTGCGGAATTTGTACGGTTGATTGCATCATAGGAGGAGGAGTTGAGGGAAAATCTTGAATAGACTGAGCAGCAATATATTTTTGTCTTTTAATAATACAAAGCTGAGAATGAACATCTTTCATACTCTCAAGCGTTAATTTATTAGAATGAACTAAAAGCGAACCACAATCCTGACAAATAAATTCATGAGCCATATTAATTGTTAGATTATGTCATTTATCAATATTTGGTTGCAAATACCTTTTGGAATAATTTGTATTTAGACAATGCAATTATCTAAATATACAAGCCATTTGTTAATCTAAATTAAAAGTGTCAGGTTTAGGCTATTTATACTGGAAACAAGTACTTTCTACTCTTCGTGATATTATTCCTATTTACGATAAAGTTAATAGAGTAATCTCTTTTGGAAAAGACGATTCTTATCGATACTTAGGCATCAGCGAAAATGTGAGACCTGGTGATCTAGTACTAGATGCAGGATCTGGTTTTGGAAATATGTCATTAATAATCCAAAAAATTATTCCAAATAATATAAGAATAATAATGTATGATCCCTTGCTTGAGATGCTTAAAAATTCTAGAGAACATATAATTGTGGAATCCTTATCTTGTGGAATATTTGAGAATATTCCTTTTAAAGATAATTCCTTTGATATAGTAATGTGTGGCTATTCTTTAAGAGATGCAATTAATTTAGAAACAGCAATTTCTGAAATATATCGAATTTTAAAAAAAGGTGGAAGATTTATAATAGTAGATTTAGGAAAACCAGATAAAAAAATTATACGTCTGGCAGTTAGTATATATTTAAAATATATTCTAAAAATTTTTGCCTATTTTATAGCTGGTGAAAATGGTCTTAAATTTAAAACATTATATGGCACCTACACAAAATGGCCAGAAAATCAGATTTTATATTCATTGTTAAAGAAGAATTTTTCTAATGTAAAATTTAGAAAGAAGATGATGGGTGGTTCAATTATTATTTCATCTATAAAGTAATTTAATAAATTATAATTGTAGGATAGAGTAAATTATATATATAGAAATTCAGCAAAATTGTTATTATTATTCTTATATCCTTCAATAATCGAGAATTATTTTATTTATGTTTAAATAAAGATCTTGTTACGATTATTATTCCAAAGATTGGAAACAAGGAAATAAATAAATACGGAAATATCGCTAAAAAAATAGAAGGTTCAAAAGTCCCCATGTTTATTCCTTATAGATCTTGAAAATCATCTTATTTTATTATCTGAACTTTGAATACGCTTCATTTAGGTATGCATCTAATTTGTTTTTCCAAGCAGTAAATCCTTCTGGTTTTATGGGATAAGCATGATAATGATCTATTAATTTTTTATTTAATTGAGATGTATATTTCAAGTCTTCAGCTAATGTTTTATTTAATGCTCCTCTTATTAGCATTCCAACTTTATCTAAAGTACCAAATTCAGGATGCTCACCATTAGTAATTTTCTCTATATCAAACTTTGAAAGAAAATGTTTCATTCCATAATCAATTTGTTCATTTGTTAAATTCTGTAACATTCGTCTAAAAACTTCTAGTCCGGCTGTTTTATATCCATAATCGTTAATAAAATCAATATTATATTTCCAAAGACATTCTTCAGACACATCTGATGCTTGAAGAGCTTCAACAGCATTTTTTCCAGCAATAGTAGCTGCAATTATTGCCGGCCCTATTCCCCCTGCATCCAAAGGTTTGGGCATCCATGCCGAGTCACCTACTAACATATAACCATTGCAAACCATACAATCATTTTGCCTTCTCACTGAAACTTGCCAAGTACCCCATGTATTACCTTTGTCTTCGTCGGTATTAGGGAGTTCAGGAGAAGTAATAACAGGATTGATTTTAACATATTCATCTATGAGATCTTTTAGATTTTTACTAGTACCATGATTTTTATTATAAGAATTAAATGCTCGTTGTTGTACACCTAATCCAATATTGACCTTATCTTGTCCTTTAGGAAATACCCATGCATATCCTCCAGGAGCTAATAGTTGATCTAAATGGATTATACAATAATCAGGATCAAAATATGTTTTATCTTCTCCATTTACCCTGAAATTAAATATATATCGTCCAGTTGATTCTAAATCATCACGATTTATTTTATTTTGAATATATGATTTTATTGGTAAATTTGATCTTAATACTGATGTAACACCTGTACAATCAATGGTTAATTTTGCAGTTTTTTTAATTATTTTTTTCGTTTTTAGTTCTTCTCCTTCTACTCCAATAACAAAATTATTATCTACCAATAAAGATCGAAGGGCAATATTTTCCATTAGTTCAATTCCTAATTTTTTTGCATCGTTTAACTGTTTTTGAGGTAAAAGTCTTCTATTCAAAATATAGCCATCCCCATCAAAAGAAATTCCAGTTTTATGATCAGGAGAATAAGCTATAACCCCTTTAACAGAATGTTCAATTTCTGGCCATTCCCATGAAATATTGATTCTCTTTGTCATGTAATCGACGCTGTTTTTTCCAACCGCATCACCACATACCCATCCATTAATGGTTTTTTTTCCTAACTCTGAAAAGGAATTTCTGTCAATTACAAGTATCTTTAAAGATTGTTTTGAATAATGTGCGGCGGAAGCAGCGACAATCATACCTGCTAATCCACCTCCAGCTATTATAATATCATAATCAGGTCTATTCTGTGACATGAATTGATTTTTTTGCCAAAATACAATATTTATAGTTAAGTCAATTTTTTATCTTATTATATGAATAGATTATAAAATATAAAATTAGTAAAAAGGAATAATAATTACAATATTTTGCTATTATTATAAAATAAAACTATATAATTATATTGAAACTATCAATAATTAACAAAATAATTATAACGTCTTTCTACTTCTTTGTTTTGACCCTTTCCTACTTTTTCTATTTCGTTTTTCAACAAGTTTTTTGCATATTGTTTAAACTTATCACTTTCAGGGGTATCAGGGAAAGTAGAAAGTGTATATTCAAAATGTTTCATATATTCAATAACTTTATCCCGAAATTCATCCAGCGTTGGATTAAAAATGTTATTTACTTTGTAATAGGATGTAGCACAAGCCGTGGAATATATCTTAGCTAAATCTTCAACCAATCTTTCTATTTCAAAATAATCGGGCATGAATATAATTAAATCATCTCATATATCAAATTAATATATGAACTTTAAATAAATAATTACTTTGAAATTGCTTTGACTGTGATAATAATTTTTGAACTACATAGTATTTCTTTACAACGATTTCTAATAGTTACTTCTGTTACCCCCGCAAGTCCAGATACATCAACTTGAAGTATATTCATTCCTAAAATGACCGAAGATAAATATATGTAAGCGGCCGCTATACCATTAGGAGATTTTCCATCCACAAGCAAATTTTTTGAGGTTTTATGTGCTAAATCAATTGCTAGTCTTTCGATTCTTGTGTCCAGTTTTGCTAAGTTAATTAATTTAGCAATATAATTATCTATTGATAGAGATTGTGAAATACTATTTAAAATATTTTTTTGTCTATTTTGAGAAGCATTTTCATTTGCTTTAATTAATTGATATTTATTTAAAGAAAATGAAGTATTAAACTTATCTTCTTTTTTAATTGGTAACTTATCATTAGGTTTAGTATATTCATGAGAAGTATCATTATATATTCCTAATTCCATACACATTATTCTATAATATTTTGAAGCAAGTTTTAAACTAGCTCTATCTGAAGAAGATATTCCTGTTGCCTCCACAATTTCATCCAAAGATCGAACAATAGAACATCTTTTACAGGTCAAATAAATTGTAGCAGCAGCAATACAAGAAACAGATTTTCCTTTTGCTTCATTATTTTTTTCATAATTTCTATAAATCATTGCAGCAGTTTCAATTAATATCTTAGGTAAACTAAGATTAGAACATGTTTCAGTAATTTTTGACAAAACATTGGATAATCGCCTATCTTTAGAAGATGAAACCCGAATTCTAGAATGCCATTTTCTTAAACTTGTAAGATGTTCTGCCATTTGAGAATTAATTGTTTTACCTCCATAATCCTTTAATCCACTTCCAATCTCAGTTCTCAAACCATAATCATGTTGAGAAAAACTCATGGCTCCGCTAGCTCTAGAAATACGATTCTTTTCTTCAAGATCTTTCGTTAATGATTCAGGCCCATAATCATTCACTTCATCTAGTACTACATATCCACAATGCTGGCAAAGAAATTCGCCTTTGCTAAAATCATGTATCAAATTAGAGTTACACTCTGGACACTTATTGCAATATTCTAAAAATACCATTATTGCATTTGACGCCTCCATTTTTGATTTTTATACGATTTTTTAAAACCCTTTGGAAAATATTTTTTAGCATTTTTATTAATAAATTTAAAAACCTTTTCTCCTGGT
>DATFBJ010000386.1:0-12722 GCA_035253885.1 Nitrososphaeraceae archaeon | reverse complement strand
TGTATTTCATGTATATGAAGTAGATCTTCTTCTTTTGTATTGAAAATAATTAATGAAATATCTTCTGATTTTTTAAGAGTCTGATAAGCAGAAAATAAAAGAAATAAGAGATAGCTAGTTTTCTTATTCCCAGAGATTCCTGAAGCATTTATATGAGCAGTATCAGGTCCAACAATATAAGATATATCTAAAGAGACTGGAACTTTTAATCCATTTGTAGTTTTTATGAATCCAACGGGTATTGGATTTTCCATTTCAGGAATTCCAAGGGCAAACATTATTTCGTCGGAAGTAGCAAATCTTACTATTTTATTTGCACCTACAGGAAAATTAACGGAAAGTACATCTTTATTGCCTTTTATCTTAGCATAGGTATTACCCATTATTGCTACTCTTGCTACCACTACTTCTTTTTCATTATAATCATACTTTGGATAATAAGGCTCGGCTTTACTTTTTTTTTCTTGTTGTTGTTGTTGTTGTCCATCTTGCTCTTCAATTTTATCAAAAACTTTATGTTTGGAAAAAAGTCCGAGATTCGAAAGAAAAGTAGATTGTAATTCTTTTACAATACCTATAGTTGTAGTTTTATGTATATTATTTACAGAGACAAAATCAAAGGGATTAACAATCATATTAGATTTAATAATAAACCAGAATTCATCAATTGTATTTAGAAATCTATCAGAAACAATTGTTTTTCCGATTTCAAGGTCATTGAAGAAAGAATTAGCATCTATTTCTGATGTTGTTATCTTATTTATATTAAATGTTTTCTTTTTGTTTTTATTATTTTTATTCATAAAAGTACATTTGCTAAATTGCAAATAACTATTATGGTTTAATTATCTTTTACTGTTTCTTTTTAATGGTATTTTCTGAAATTATAATTCTATGATCATTATATGAATGAGATGATTTGTAGTAGGAGATGACATAGGTTGTGAATCTTAATTACTGACAGGAATTAACAGTTTAATAATATCTTATAAACTATAATTTAGGTTGTTTTATAATTGTTGTCTCGCAATATTTTTGAGAGTTGATCTTGAAAAAGTTGAAGACAGATCGGGAAAAAAGTCAATCCATATACTATATGTAATACTAGCATAGTTAAAAAAACAAAAAGAAAAAAAGGAAAAGTAATTTAAGACAGTCAATATTAGTTAATGATAAAACTTAAAATTATATTATTAAATATTATTTTGCTAAATGATAGATTGAATAATAATCTATGATAGAGGATATTTCAACTGCAAAAGATGTAGTGAAAAAAGACCAAGTTAACATTTGTGATATTTGTAATAATGAAATTAATACGATAAAATATCTAAATGTTACCAGTAGTAATATGAAAAAAGTTCAAGGTATTTCTAATGATGAAGTAAAAAATAATAATGACAATGATGATGGCGAATATTACAATATTTGTTTAAATTGTGTTGATAAAATTGTAGACTTGATTAAATATAATTTTGGTTCTGAAGGAAGATTAATTCAATTTTTAGAATCATTCAAGAATGAGAAATAAAAAAATAGTTTGATATAAAAAATATTTTAAAATACAAATGATAATTGATGATATTAAAGATATCGTCATTATGTTCAAAGTGATAAATCTTTTCTTCTTCTTATGATAATAATAATAGTATTTGTAGTTCATATGTTGGGCATATTCTAAACTTATAAATGAAATTATCAAATAAGATAAAACAATTAATAAAAATTATAGTTATTGACTTAATTCAATTAATTACAATTTTTAAACTAATAGTGAACTTCTTTTACAATAAGTTAGTTAAAATTATCTACATATTGTAATAAAATAGTAAATTATAATATAATTTGTTTTACATATATTATTATGATTAATCAAAATCTAGATGCGTCCTCATCTTCTAGAGAAAAATTTGAAGAAAGACAGCAGATGATAGAGACATTAAAGGCTCCAATTATTCAAATGGGAAAAAACTTGTTGGTGGGAGTTGAAGTAATAGAGAATTATGATCAAGGTGCAGGTCCAATAGATGTTTTATGGACATTCAAGCCAGGCTCTGAAGCACTACCAGATATTAGAATGGGATTTGTTTGTATTCCAACAATGACAACAACAGGTACAGAATATTCTGAATCTCTAGTAAATGAAATTATAATAAAGAGTATGATGAATCTTGTTGATAAATTAGTAATAGTAGTACCTTCAGAGAATATGACAAAAAAAATAAACGATTCAATTGAATCTATGCCTAACAGTAGTTTCTTACAATTAAGAAAATATGTTACAGTATTAACACCTTCAACATTGGTATCAAAGACAGATATTTTAAGTTCAAGAGAAAAACAACAAGAAAATTTACAGACAATAGGTAGAGGAGAAACACAATAGAGGAGTTGAATAAAAATGGCAAGAATAGAAGAAAGACAATATGATAACATTGTAAAGCATAATAGTAATAGTAATAGTAGTAAATTTAACAATTCATCTTCATCTTCATCTTCATCTTCAGCTGATTTCCTTTCTCAACTAGACCAATCATTATCCTATTCTATAGAGAAAGATGTTGACTATGGCTATGGAAATATAGATGCCATATGGCATATATCATTACATCCATCATTACCTTCATCAAAATTTGGATTTGTTAAGATTCAATCACAAAGAGAAAAAGGAGGAACAGCAGATCAAGATGAAAAAGATAATCAATATTCATTTAGAAAGATAGAAGAAGCAATAGGAAGAGGAATTAGAAGTGGATGTGATAAAGTATTTCTAGTAGCAGATAATGAAGAAATGGCTAAATCTATAAGTGGAAGAATAGAATGGCTATCATCTTTTGATAGTATAGTAAGATTTGATGCAGTTTCTATAGGTGTCAGTCCAAATCAACATAAACCCAGTGGTAGCATACCAAGTCAACAAAGAGTTCCAAAAGGAGAAAAAATAAGAAAAGAAGAGATGAGAAAAAGAGAAGCAAAATTTGACAAATACAATAGACCAAAAGGAGAAAGAGCTAAAGAACAAGAAAGTAAAGATAAAAGATTAGAAAGAGAAATTAAATTAGATGAGAATAGTAAGCCAAAAGGACAAAGAAGCAAGGAATATGATGTGTGAAGTGATGACGTAGTTTGAATATTAGATTAAGTTGTTATTTTATTTGATAAAGATAACAGAGAAATAACAATATCAATAAATCGTAAATTCTCTTATTTTTTATTATTGCTTAATACTAGTTTAATAATAAATCAATTTTTTTATATATATCTTTTTATAATATATTGTAGAAATTTATTTAGTGAATAACGATAAAAAGATTATTTATTTAATTCTAGTTGCATTCATCTGTACTATTCCATTTACTCTTTTGTTACTTCCACAGATTAATCTTGCAAATAGTCAACTAGATCCATATCAAGACCAAATAGAGCCTATACCTCCCTCTAATGATACTACTGCCAATCAAACTATTCCTATTATAGTTCATAATTAATTTAATTACCTAAGATGATTTTATATAAAAATAATATTTAATTTCTTTAATGATTTTTTTAGGTTTTATAGAATTATTTATTTCTTAAAACTGAATTACAATAATCTAATATATTATAAAAGGCTTGAATAAAAATATAAGAACTATTAACTAATTAAAAAATTACAAAATAATTATAACAAAGATAATAAAAAGTATATTGAATAAACTTCTAATAACTAGGATCTATTACCTTTCTTCTTTCTATCTAGTGTAGAAGGCTCTGCTTGATCCGGAATAGGAATAGAAGGATCACTCACTTTTCTTGTAGGTTTTGGTTGTTCATCTAATTCTAGTTCTTTTACTTCTTCAGTAGTTAGGTTAGGATTTGTAATTTCTTTTTTGTGACTCATAATATTACTTATATATCTTTCAAACTATAAAAAAGTTAAAAATAATTGAGAAAATAAAATTGACAATAGGTCTTTTATAGGAACATAGAGTTCCACATCTAATATATTATGGAGTTACAAATACAATAAAATTATTTGTTCTCTTCTTTTTTACTTAAAAATTGTTTTTAATTCTTAATCTCATATAAGAGATCGATATTTTTTTTAGTTTATCTTTTTTACTTATTTTGTTACTACAAGCCTATAAAGGCAATATAATAGTTGGTTTAACCTTTGAATAGATGAGTGTTATTATTGTAGCCTCTATATAACATTCACTTTTCAACCTGCTAATTTAATAGAACCCAATTTTTTTAAAATATTAAAATAATTTCTATTGCTTTTTGAGTAATAAAATTTTTATTTGATACTGATGATTTGACTTTTACTAATAATAGTCAATGTATAAATAATTGCTATTTGAAGATAAAAATATTATGGCCCTTTTTTCTTCCTTTGTTTTGGCTATTAAGGAGATAATGAGAACTATGGCAATATTATAACAAACAATTAAAGCGATTTACTAATATACTATTAAAATATTTATTATGTCTATACGATTAAATCTAAATTTAATAATATCTTATTATTTCATTTATTAAAAAGTATATATTTGTCATTTTTTATATCTGCTAACTATATATTATACCAAATGATATAGTGTTAATAACAATTATTTGTATATATTTATTAATTCTACCCTGAAGTCAGATATTTTTAGTAGATTAATATAGTCATAGTAGTAGTTTTTAGCTATTACACCTTTGCTTATTATCATCTATCTTCTGATCAGATATGAAATAGAATATTTTAGAATAAATATATAGTACAAATAAATTTTAAGTTATCAATATAGATTTTAAAATTTTATTTTTAAATAGGTATAAATTATATAGTTTATGATATTACTTATACATACGCAATACAAGTCAAGTCAGTCCGGAAGTAGGAATCCTTTTTATTTTCTTCTATCCTACTCCCGATCTATTATTTGTATAAATCATAATTTTATTAATTTTACATAGGAGAATTCAATTCTTTAATATTAATTCTTGTCCTGCCAGTTTGGCTTTGTTTTATTCTCTTGCTTATTATAGACTAACTATAACTATTTAAATCAAATAATTCTATTATTGAAGTTTTTATTAATAAAAATAATTTTTTTTTAAAATTTAGATAAAAGTAATGGAAATTTAAATAAAGTCTATATAGACTTTATTTATGTTATATGACAATTAAATTTTATGATAGAAGAGATGCAGGAAAATACCTAGCTGATAAAATTAAATTATATATTAAAAATAACTTTAGTTCAGAAGAAAAAAAAGAATCTTTTATTGTCATGGCCATCCCAAGAGGTGGTATTATCATAGGCGATGTAATTGCTTCAGAACTCAATATAGATATGGACATTATTATCTCTAAAAAAATTGGAGCAGAAAATAATCCTGAGCTTGCAATTGGTGCTATAATGGCTGATGGAAGCTACATTCTAAACGAAGATATTGTTAATAGAATCAATATATCTAATGAATATATTAAAACACAAGTAGAAATAAAAAAAAAAGAAATTGAGCGTAGATTAATGGAATTTAGAGGTAAAAAAGATTACCACAATGAGTTAAAAGATAGAGTAATCATATTGGTAGATGATGGAATAGCAACTGGAGCAACAGTACTTGCTGCTTTAAAATGGATAAAGGAAAAACAACATTATAAAAAGTTAATTGTAGCTGTTCCTGTCGCGCCAGCTGAAAGCGATATATTAGATAAACTTAACCAAATTGCAGATAAAGTAATTGTTATTTTCACTCCATATGACTTTTCTGCGGTAGGTCAATTTTATGAACATTTTGATCAAGTCAGTGATAAAGAGGTTAAAGAAATAATGAATAAATATAATTTTGTTACATAATACTTATCCTGACTTTTTGATCTCTACTATTTCTAGTTTTATATCTTAATAATCAGATTTAATTAAAATATATAAATACATATAAATTAAATTTTTTATTATTTTTTACATTATTTAAAGTATTTTATTGTAAAATTTATTTAAATATAAAGGTCTGATCTAGTCATATGTTTCCAATTGTTACACTTAATATTCTTTCAAAAATTATCCATTCTTATCCTGTAGGAAATCTTTTATAGTTAATTTTCATTTTTCCTTAATATATAAATGAATATATTACCTTTAGAAATATTTCATTATTTTTTTGTTTTAATTGTAAAATATGTAAAGTTATCAAAAAATAATACAATTATACTATTATTACCTTTTATAAATAATACTTCATCACAACAAATTTACTTTTTTTTTATAGTGATCAAATAATTATAATAAATACGCTATTTTATAAAATATTTATTATATAATGAATAAAATTTACAATTATAAAATTTTTATAGTCATATAGTAATATATTATACATCTTTGGTGTTTAAAGTTATTTTGTCTAATAGAGAGTATCAAGATAAATCTAGTTTAGATTATACATTTTACAATCCACTTGCTGCTCCTACCTATAAATGGTATCAATTTCATAAAAGATTAGACTTAGTTCGATGGTGGATAAAATATAAAATAGGTAAAACAGACGAAGCAATTTTAAAAAAAAGAATTATCCAAATAGGTAACAGTTTAGGAATTCCTACAAAATGGGTTAGTAAAACAATAGAGCATGCAATAACCGAGTTTTCAGTTAATGGTCTTGGGGTTGATTATTATGGCTACCATAATATTAATCATGAATTAGAAGCTACTTATTTCACTTTACTTGCAGCATACGGGCAAAAAAAAATAGATACAACTAATCAATTTGATTTAACTGACATAAAGTACCTATTTACTTCTGCTCTTTATCATGATTTTGATCCCCTCAAAAGGTTTGAAAAACCAAACGAAGATGCTGTTGAATCTGCTATAAGAAATGATAAAAGGATTAAAGAATCTATTGACGAAGCTAGTTTAAATATAGATATAGTTATTGCAATTATCCATCGAACAGCATATCCCTTCCAAGGAGAGATAGCTGAGCATGCAAGACAAAGAATGCATCAATTATTTACAAATGCTGGAATTTCTCCTAATGATATAGAAAAAAGAAAGCATTATGAAGATCTTGGATGGTTTCTTTCAGTTTCCGAACGTGTTGCAGGCTATGCATTAGGTGATTTTGAACATGCTCTAGAACTCGCTAGACGTAATGCTCATGGATTAGGATGGCATCCATCACGTATAAACAAGGAATCGGTCAAATTTTTTTCTTTACTCAACAAAGAGAAAACAATGCTCAATCGCATTTTAGATGGAATATCCGAAAAATACAAAGAAAATTACCAGAATAACACAAATAGATTTAAAGAATCTTTTCTAAAGGAAATTGAAATAAAAAATGCAGTTAAAAAAAGAGAAATCAATTTAGTATTTAAATCAGAAAAAAATGAAAATATCAATTCAACTACTATAAAAGACCTTTTAAGTCTTTATAACGAGCTTAATGATCCTATAGGAATAAAGAATGAGAAAAAATTTACTAAATCAATAAGGCATCCTAAAACCATACTTGTTAGCTTAAGATTGAATGAAACCAATAATGGAAAAGTTATTGGCTTTGCTAAGGGAGGACCATTAGAATATTATAAGTTAAGAAGAGGAACAGTAGAAGAAAATTTTGGGAAAAAAAATACTATTTTCCTGGAACGAATAAATGTTAAAACAGGCTATTGGGGAGAAAGTGGAGGTCATAATCTTCGAATGAAATTTTTAGAGGAAGCTAAGAAGAAGGGTTACGATTATGTGACTGGTTATGTTCATCGAGATGTTTTAATTCGCAGAATAAACAATGGTGAACCTATTAGAATAATACAAAGGTATGATCCAGATAAGCTTGATTATTATAGATTATATTTAAATAAATTAGAACCATTTGAATAGAATTTCATAGAATATAAAAAAGATTTACAAAAATTTTTTGTGTTTGTAATATTTATTTATTGTTATTGAAATATAAAAAACCAATATATATGAAAAAGTCAATGATTTATACTTTTATTCTTATTACTTTTTTATATATAAATTAGACAAATAATTTGATTCATCTTTGGTTATTAAATAATTGATCATACAAGATATTTGCTTCTTGAGTTTTATTTAAGGAAAGTAATGCAAGTCTTTTGTTGTGTTTTGCATCAATATCATTGGGATCTATAGTCAGAACCTTATTGTACATTTTGATAGCTTCTTCATAATTGCCTATATTATATAGTGCAACACCTTTATTATTCAATGCTAAAAGGTCATTGGGATCTATAGTCAGAACCTTATTGTACATTTTGATAGCTTCTTCATAATTGCCTAAACTTGCTAATGCTAATCCTTTGTAATTTAATGCAGAAATATTTGTTTGATTCAATTTAAGAATTTCATCATATATTTGCAATGCATATTCAACTTCTCCCTCTGAAAGATAATCATTCGCACGTTCTAGCAACTTTGCTTCCTCATTATAGTCAATTTCATAAGTAATTGAAGGCGAAATAAAATAAATTGCAAATGACAAGAAAATAGAAGAAATGATTAGAATAGTGTATGGTAAAATCTTAATAATTTTCAAGGAACTTCTAATTTACCCCACTAATTATTTAAGTTTTTTTTTCTTATAATCATTCAATATAAATGGTAAAATAGATAGATTTACCTGGAATGAAGAAAATTTTTATAAAATATAACTGAAATAAACTATCCATCATAATTAGATACAATGAATAAAAAGAAAGGATTTAACAAAAATAACACTAACTTTAATTTTTTTAAAAATTATGAGCAAAATCCAAATACAAAGAAAAAACAAACATCAAAAGATACTATCATTGCTTCTTCTACTATGAATATAGCAAATAATGTAAAAACATCAAATGATATAATAGATATTGATGATTCTCCTGATATAGCAACATGGAATAAAGAAATAACTAGAAACAAAGGTATCTCAAATAATATAGACAATAGATACAGAATTACCAAAATAAATCCTAAAATTCCTACCATTACTACTATTGGCTTAGAAAGAAAGGGAGACAGAATTGGTGACAATGAGAAAGATCATTTAATTGATCCTGCTAATCAACAAGAAATTGATGCTGCCTATCATACTGGCGATAAAATAACAGATCAAGCTAGTTTTTTTGATAATAAAAGAAAATTAAAAAAGTCTAAAAGATCCCAGTAACAATAAACACCAGTTAAAAAAATTATATTTAACCTCCCAAAATCATTGGAAACATTTTTTGGTTATGTATTATAACTATTTTCATGAATATGAATAAAAAAAGAGTAATTAAATTTCATGGTACGGAGGTGAAAAATATCATAATTCATTTCTTACAAAGTCAGAATAAGAATTCCAATACAAATATAATTAAAGAATTTAATGCATTGAATTCATCTGAAAATTGTGAAACTATAAATATTCAAGTAGTGGCTGACTTTGTGACAATTACTTTTTACCAAAATGAAAATGCAAATATTATGCTAAAAAGGGAATTAATTCCAACACATGCTATAGAACATATATGGATTGATGATCTTTTAGAATGAGAAATAAATAGTAGACAAAAACTTTTATTGTTTTTCTAGTTTGGTATAACATAAAATAAATAAATTAAATTAAAAATGGTAAAATAAATTTATGAAAAGAATTTCAATAATTCAAAAAATATATTCAGCACGAATAATATCCACATGCTATATAGTATTTTAAAAATCGTCATCATTTAACTAATTTTATTGTATTTTATTTTTCATTCAATTAAAAATATGACTTTTAGAATGTAAATAACTTTACAGTTTGACAATTTTCAAATTATTTGACTTGTTTCAATAAATAAATCAATTTCATTCTTAAACTTTATTAGTGACAAGTTTATTTATTGATATATAGCATGTGTGACTGCTATAAGATACCAGAAAAAATTAAAATTAAATATAATAAACTTTTGATAGAGAAAAATAAGAAGAATGAAGAAAAACCAATTATAGTAAACTGACTTAATTTTTTTTAATTTTTTAACTAATTTAATACTCTGATTATACGATGGATGGATAAAGAAATTGATTTCGAAATTTTGATTTAGTTTAAGAACAGAATAACAGAAATTGTTTTAAAATTCTAATTTATACTTTTTTTAATATATTTTTATTTATCAGCTTTTTGAATAATAAAATTTAAGATCATTAAAATTATCTTTATAAATGCTGAAAATTTTAACAATCAAGAATAGTAATTAGGAGAAATCATCAGAAATCTTATATTTTTCTATGGATTTTATAAAATTATTATATAGATTAATGATGAAGATAAAAAATGTATATAACTGATAATATTAAGGAAGATTCTATGTTTGATGCATTATTTACCTTTTAGTTTTTTCTTTTCTTTATTATGCGGCTCTTTCATCTTTATGTACTTTACTTCTGTCAAAACGAAGCCTATTCTTATTTGCTGCGACATTATCTAACATCGGTTCTCTATCATCAAGAGATGGCTTGTTTGATATAGAATTATTGATTGTAGGTTCACCTACAAATGACGATGCAGTCTCAGGTCTATTTCTTTCTTTTAATTCTTCTGCAACTAGATTTTTTACTTGATCAGCTGTTACAACTACTTTATCTTCTGATTCCATATTACGAGGTATTTGAGTATTTTTTAGGTGCTCATTTGTAATTTTTTTATCTGATTTTTTATTTTTAATACTATTTTGAACCTTTTCAGTAGTTTTATTGGCTATATCTTTGGCCATTGCAAATGGTATTCCTGAACGACTAGAAGTCTGAACTAACCTATTTGTATCATATTTTTCTTCCCTTCCACTTGATCTTCTTATTACAATATTTTTTTGTATTTCATTTTCATGATTATCAACAATTATTCTATTGTTTGTATTTGCATTTTTGTTATTATTTAATTGATTTTGATTATTTTCTTTTTGTTCTATCTTTTTCTTCTTAATAGTATTGGTATTATTGGAATTTTTATTGTTTTTACTCATATCAATTATATTTTGTAAAATAAACAAGATATAGGTATACAAACTATTGTCTAAAAAGAATACCTAATAGTAAAAATATTACCTATTTTTCATAAAACTTACTATTTAATAATTGGATTTTTTGAAGTTGCTACATCGAAATATCATTTATAATAATCAGTCATTGGTAGATTCATATACTCATGAATTCAAATTTTTTAAAAGTAATATGGGATTATTGTTGTAAAAAGAATATGATTATGATTTTAATTAATTAGAATTATCTAAGGATGTTCCTTGTGGTTTTATAGAAGAAGTTATATTATCAACGGTGTCTGTGTTAGATATATTTTCAGGAATTGAACTTTCATTTTGTGCACCAAGTGATGTTCCTTGTGGTTTTATAGAAGAAGTTATATTGTCATCAGTTGTTATTTCTGAAATCTGATTTAGCTGTGCAGAAGCAGGAATTATCATAATTATAGAGATGTTAAATAAGAGTATTGCCGTGATATCTATTTCCTTCATGTTTTTAATAATAATAAAATATTATATAAATTAATAATAGAATCAAAATAAAATTCTAAATTAAATTGAATATATTTACTAATTATTAATATTGAACAAAGATAATGATTATAATTAATTTAATTCCATTCAAACAAAAATAATAAAAAAATTAAGAAAATTATCTATTGATATTGTTTTTGCTCATCAATTTCTGTTGATTCTACTTTTTTTAATTTATCATAGGTGTTTAAAGCCTCATTTACTAAATCTAAGTTTACTATAAGATGAAGGTTTCCACCTTAATAGAAGAACCCTTGCATGTTGTTACTTCTAACTTGAAACTCTCTTCATATTCTTCTGATGCAATTCCTTCATTGTCTATTGATGTCATATCTATTAGTAGAATTAGAGATTTACTAAATGAATAGTTTGACAGCAATGTAAGTATATATAAAAAGTTTATTTTTTTCTATAGATAACACATAAAGATAGTCTCTTGGAGTATGATGTTTTGGCGAAAAAACTACAATACTATCCAAAATACTAACATATAATAATTTATCATCTATTCTAATTAGTATCTGTATTTGATTAATTTGATAGCATGGTCAAATTAAGATAGAAAAAAACGTGGTAAACTATAATTTAAATATTTCTTTCACATAATATATATTGACTTGTCGAGTGAGCCAGCAGTATATAATTGGGATAAAATAGTACTCAAACCTGTACGTTCAAAAGACAATCAGGATGTCGGAGAAGTCATTTCAGTGGAAAAAGATAGTATTACAATACATTCTGGTCGCTATGAATTTATAGTGTCAAAAAATGACGTTGAAGGATTTAATGGAGCAGAAGTATTTTTGAGCAAAAATTATACAGATTTACAGAAAACTAAAATTAAACCATAATTTTTTTATTTTGAAAAATTATAATTTCAATTATCTATTGGATATTTATTTTATGAATTATTTAAAAAAAATAATATCTTAATTCTCTTTGATTTGAAATTGTGCAGAAAATAAAGATTTTTACAATTTTTTCAAATATGTTAGTATTTATATATAAAATAGTTTTTACTATTAAATTGCCGAATTTATGATTTGTTTAAGTACATATTATTATGATGGTAATAATATACTTGTTTTTTTTGAAATATATTTTCATTTGAAAACTAGATAAATATTATTTTATATTTATTAAATCAAGTTGAGATTAATAATATACACAGGGAAAGGAGGTACTGGAAAGACTGTAA
>DATFBJ010000385.1:0-2197 GCA_035253885.1 Nitrososphaeraceae archaeon | reverse complement strand
GTATTAATTGACTCTTGACAAAGATAAAATTGAAATGAAAATTAAAAACCTTGTTTGAGCAAATAATAATAAATAGTTACCACTTCTAATTAGCCATAATGAGAAAATTAAAAAATAATTTGATTTTCTTTACATCTATTTTGTTTACTATAACATTATCTACTAATGTTACCTTACCTGGAGCAGTAGCACAATTAGAAAATGTTTCTAATATCACAGATAAATTATCTAAACAATCTGAAGAAACTTCTCAAACGGAAAAACCATTTTTCTTCTTATCCAATACAGAACTTCCATCTTTTAATGTAACAGAGTTTCCACTAGTTGATTTCTCCCTTAAGATATCAGAGGTTAATCAGAATGACAATGTTACTATATACTTTTACAATATGGAAGCACCAACAGGAGATAGACATTCTTTTACAATAAATGCTCCTTATGATATAAATATGGATTTGGGACAAGGTAAGAATAATTCAGTCTCATTTGTTGCAATAGAGCCTGGAATATTTAGATATTATTGTGAATATCATGAGCCTACTATGAGTGGGCAACTTGTAGTACTCTCAAAAGAATAAATATTTTATTTCTTTTTGTGGCTCGGTTCATTTATTGATATAACTCGACTTGAAGAGTCATACAATTATTTACATGACTAAAAGAACACGTTCAACGTACATTCTCTATACATTACAATTGTATTATTCTTCAGTAGATTTATCTTTAAGAAAGACATCCTGATAAAAGTTTATTACCATTTCAAAAGAAATCATATTTCTATTTAGAATTAGATACAGAAATACAAGCCAACAAAGGAACATTATATAAAAGAAAAGAAGGAAGATAACAACAGAATTTATTGTATAGATGAAACTTACTAAAGTATGTAACCAATTTCTTTGGGTTTGGATTGCTGTTATTTGATTCAATATGTAAAATAATTAGTAGTATTCATTTTTCTACTAAAAGAAAATGCTAATTGCTGATTAAAGGTTTATTAAAAAGTTGTTAAAAAAGATATGGAAAATATCCACCAGTATCAACAAATGATGATAGTAGTACTTAGTATTCTCAAGCTAATAAATTTTTGAAATTGGTGGAACATCATTTACATTCTATATATGAAAAGAGCATTATATAAAGAACTATATAAAAATACCTAAAAGACAGAACTGAAGGATTTGATAATTATTTTCACTGCAGGAAATACAATTGCAAATTACAATATATGTAATTTTATTGGCTACTCATTCTGTCTACTAATATGCACAATAGAATGATTCTTTAAAATAATCAACTGAACGGAGTCTCTCATATCATAGAAATTTTTATATATTATTAGCTGATTTTAATTTTAATGATATATTTCACAATTTTGGTCATTTGTATAATTAGTGTATTTATCTTAACTGATGGTAATTTTATTCCTAAATCTAATATTTTTGCTCAAGAAGAATCAGATATTTATATTCAACTATCTAATATATTAGACAATACTCAGAAGGATTTAGATGATGTTGTTCAAGCGATTAACTCTGGAGAAAAAGATAATGCATTAAACATTATATCTAATATTACTACAAATATTAAAGAAATTGAGAATGGATTAGATCTAATTGTCGATAATCCAATTCATGGTGGGGATTAGCAATTATTAATTTAAAAATTATATGATTTTAGATCGTAATTCTTCTACACATATTTTATTGGCAGTTTTTTTGTTCTATATGTAATAATAGATTTAGGAGGAAATGATAGATTCAATGGATGTTCTGAAAAATGATACACTAAATGGTAATTCAGGAAATAAACATCTGCAAGGTGATTATGGAAATGATTTTCTCTTTGGTAATGAAGTTAATGATATACTAGTAGGAAATGAGGGCGGAGACAGATCTTCTGTGGAAGTGGACAGGATCAGATATTGGACTAATCAATTAGATATAAAATCAAATCATTGTGAAGAACTTTAAATCAAGAAAATTTTCTTTCAATTTTTTAAAATAATTTCATTAATCATGAAAAAATTGTCAAATATTATAATAAATTTCTCTTTTGTTGTTGAAAGATTCGTACCTCAGACATTCTACCTGCAATATATCCAAGTAATACTCCATAGACTAGATGAAACATAAATGAACCTCCTATTATAATGTAATACAAGTCTTGGAAATGGGATGCAATACTATATACATAT
>DATFBJ010000384.1:0-4487 GCA_035253885.1 Nitrososphaeraceae archaeon | reverse complement strand
TTATTAATTTGAAGTTATACTTTGTTTTTATTAATTATAAATTCTAGGAAATATATATATTAATAAACAACTTTTAGAAAAAAAAAGAAATGTAAAAAAAACTACTTTTTATTAGTAACTAAAAATTCTTTATACATTGTTTTAACTATATCAGTTTTAGTAATTATTCCACTCAATAATCCTCTATTATTAACAACAGGCAAACCACTTATTCTATTTCTTATCATTATTTTTGCTGCATCTGATAAATTAGCATTATCTGAAACGGTTAAAGGAGATCGTGTCATTATATCTTCTGCTAAGAATATAGAACTCAACCATGAAGGAATGAATCTTTGACTATTGATATTTTTTGTCCTTTTAGTATTTGAAGTGCTTTCAAGTAAAATACTAGAGATAGGTAACAAATCTTTAGAAGTAACAATACCAACTGGTTTATTGTGATCAATTACTATAATCCTAGATACTTTATACGTATTCATTAATAGAACAATCATATGGATGTTTTCATCAGGAAAAACAGTATAAACTTTTTTTATCATAGAATCTTTTATTATGTATTTGTTTTTAATATGATATGCACAATATTCTACAATATCAGTTTTAGTAATTATTCCTTTATGATATCCTTCATTATCTGTTACTATTACAGAGCTAATATTATTGTCTAACATTATCTTAATACTTTCTTCTAATGGTAAATCCATATCTACAGTAAGCAATTTCTTTGTCATAATGTCTTTGATTAAAATCTCTGATAATCTCTTTTCTGTAAATGTAGAATATAAAAATTTTGAAATATCTTTTTCTGTAATAATTCCAGATAGTTTTTGGTTCTGTAGGATGACTATTCTACTTATATTATATCTAATCATAAAATTTCTAGCATCTAATAGCGTGTTCTCGGATTCAAGAGAGATAATTTCCCGACTAATATCATAAGAACTCAACATCGTATTATCATTTTTATTAGATGATAACTTCATCAAATAAGTATTGCCTCTTTCACTACGTATAAAATTTCCTTTTGTTTCATCATAATGCAATAATCCTTTATCTACTAATTCTGCAGTATATCTTCTTACTTGTTGATGAGATAAAGACAATTCTTCAATTATTTCTTTCTTATTAATAGGCTTAATTGCAAGTTCAAGAATTTTACTATAGATTTTTGGTTGTCCAGGTAAAATCATTATCCTTTTGGTCATTAAATGTTTACTTATATATAATAACCTAGGATTAATTATAAAAGAATTATGGCTATTAATAAGTAAATGATCCTTTAGAATATAACAATTCAATTAATTGATATTATAAAGTTATTAATTGTGATTCAGAGACAGATAAAAATTTTCTCAAATAGTACTTCGAGAACTTTTTGTTTTCTTTTACACATATTCAATTATAATTTTCTTAAATATTTTTATAAATTGTTAAATATAGAATAAAAAAATGAGATAAATTAATTAGCAAATAGCAATACTATAAAATTTTTAATTGATAGAATTAGCAATTTAAAATATTCAATTCTAAAAAAATATTAAAATACTATACTTAAGAAACCTAAAATATCTTACAAGAAAATATTTGGTATAAATATTTATTCTTTTAATATAATATATCTTACAAAAACAATATTCATGTAATTTTAATCCATCATAAAATATTTGTTTCTCTGTTAGTTGTATATTTTGAAAATAAGACTTAATAATGTCAGTAATATTGAAAGAATATTGTTTCTTAAAGCTGTTGATATTTCTACAGTAATTCCTAACATAAAAGATAATTCTGTAATCTCTATTTCTGGTTTTAATATGGCCATAACTCCTGAATATCTGATCAATGGATTATATGAAAACTATGTTAGAAAAGGGCATCCAAAAAACATATTCATAATATCTGATGCACTTCCTGCAATACCTGGGAGGGGATTAGATAAGTTGGCTGAAATGTTATACAATGATCCACATCAAGAGCTTCTCCGTGGAACTCTCATGCCATTCTTGGGATTTTCACCTTGGCTTCAAAAAATGATAGTGGATAATAGGATTGAATATTATGGTTGGCCTATTGGTATCGCTGCATATTGGTTTAGAGAGATTGCATCTGGAAGACCAGGACTAATTACAAAGATCGGAATAGATACATTTTTGGATCCAAGAAGAGAAGGTGGTGCACTAAATAAATTAGCAAAGGAAAATTCAAGCTGCAAGATTAGTTTGATAGATGTAGGAGGAGTGGAATGTCTTTTATACCTAGCTCCAAAACCTGATTTTTCATTTATTAGAGCTTCTACAGCTGATGAGAACGGTAATTTATCTATGGAAGAGGAAGGATTGAAAGGATCTGTTCTTAGTATTGCTCAAGCTACAAAAGCTAGACCTAGAGAAGGACAAGTCATAGCTCAAGTTAAATGGATAACTAAATCTGGCACAATAAAGCCAAGAGATGTGGATGTACCTGCTCCATTAATTGATTATATAGTAGTATCTCCAAAACAAAATCATTGGCAAAGTGGAACTATAGAGTATGATCCTCGTATTTCATATGAAATAGTACCACCTATTACCGACATCATTTTCGACAATTTACCCAGGGTCTCTATGAAAGACTATGAAAAAGTAATAGCTAGAAGAGTTGCATTGGAATTGCTAGAATTGTTTGAATACAAACAAAAGCCAATATTAATTAATCTAGGAATAGGAATTCCTGCATTTGTTTCATCAATTACATTAGAAGAGGAAATTTCTGAGTTTATAGTAACAATACTAGAATCTGGACAATGGGGAGGTCTTGCCCTATCAGGATTAGACTTTGGATTAGCAATTAGCCCATTTGCATTGTCTACAATCCCAGATGTTTTCTCTAATTTTGAAGGTGGTATAATAGATGCTGCTTCACTAGGTTTTCTACAGATTGATAAAAGTGGAAACGTAAATCCATCAATTTTACCTGATAAAATCTATGGACCAGGTGGATTTCCAGTTATTGCTGGAGGAGCACCAAGAACCTATTTCGCAGGTTCATTTACTGCAGGAAAAAATAAAATCTTTATTTCAAATGATAAATTGCAAATTGAAAATGATGGTTCTGTAACAAAATTTATTGATAATGTTTACAAAGTTGTATTTAGTGGACATCAAGCAATTAAATATGGACAAGAAATACGTTACATTACTGAAAGGGCAGTTTTTAAATTAGCTGCAGAAGGACTAATTCTTGAAGAAACTGCTCCTGGAATAGATATTGAAAAAGACATATTATCAAAAATGAATTTTGTGCCTAAATTAGGTATAATAAAAGAGATGGATCCTAGAATATTCAAAAAAAATAAAATTGGTCTCAAGGAAGAATTTTTGCAAAAAATCAAAAGGTAATACTGAGCAAATAAAAATAGAAGTAGATATTATAACCATATGATAATAACATATTTTTTACGATTATTATATAAAAGTTAATTAACAATTATATACAATGTAGCATTTGAATTCAAATATTACAAATTCTAGTCAGTTTCACTTTATAATAAATTTTATAATTGTATGATTTCGTTAACTAAACTGATTCATTTCTTTTCTGCAATTAAAATTTAAAGCTTAAACGGTTAATTATTGTAACATATTTTAGTAATACATTATAATTTTATTATTTTAAAGTAGATAATATGTCTAAATATAATGAATTAATCAATCAAACTAGTAAATTCGTAATTCTAAATATTCGAATTATTAGGCTTTATTATTCAATAAATCACATACTAGGAATATTGATAGAATATTATAAAAGACTCTATATCTAGATAGATTGAAAAAAGAAGTTATATTGATGAATTCTTTAAAGTTGTATATTTATTAAATTCTGATATAACATATACCTGGAAAAAAATTTAAGATTGATGGATATACCAAATTATAAATTACTATTTCCCCTAGCTACTATTCTTGCTTTTTCTTTCCAAAATTCATTAAATATATGTAAAGGACTCATTTTCGTTTGATAATTAGGCGGAGATGAATGTGGATAGAGTCCAGATTGTCTCCCTACTAGATAGTCAATATAGGTAACCAAGAATGCATTCCCATAATGCTTGTTCATTATATGGCGTTTTACACTAAACTTTCTATTTGATCACATACCACAAGCAGAACATACCCAATTAGGTTTCATTTTAAAAATCTCCTATTTTAAACTGTGCTACAAGGTGCAACACTGTGCTTTTATTTTATACTCAAAATATTTAAATTTAACGCAACATTATAGTGATTATAATTGTTATATTGTAAGAAAATAAAGTTAAGTCATCAATCCATCCTTTTATTGGAGCTTTTAAATTCTAATTATTATTAAACTACTAAATGTCAGTGAGGAGTCTCATTTTTAGATGAGACCAATATTATCAAAATTGTAACAGTATTGCTGATGGAGAAAAACAATTATTAAAAATATTCATCATTATTATATATGAATAAACATGAAAATAGTATAAC
>DATFBJ010000383.1:0-4322 GCA_035253885.1 Nitrososphaeraceae archaeon | reverse complement strand
TTGAACAAGACATCTTAGAAAAGACAGATAAACTTTCTATACTGAATAATGAAATATCTTCTGGGAGAAAGATAATTGAGGAATCTCAACCCATCGTATTTTCTATTTTACAATACTTGGTAAATGCAGGATTAAATGAACATGATATTCTATTGGCTTTCAAGATATTTAAAACAGATTTATGTAATAATATGCCTTTTGGTGACAGAACTTATCTTGAACGTCTGTCAAAAGATCTAGATGAATATAAAACAATAAGAGATACTTTGCAAGGTTTGAATAATAAAATATTGAACAAGAAATCTTACATAGACAAATTGGCAGTGGTTAAATCTAATTTAGAAGCTTTTCTTTTCTCACTAGTTATAACTACTATTTATTTTTACTCTACTATTCTTTTCAACACACAACAGGTACAAATACAAAAAAATTTTATAAAAAGAATTCTTTTAATCTCTATTTTTAATTATTATTTACCATTTCTCTGTATTGTAACATCTCCTAAAAAGGTTGTTAGATCAAAATGCAAAAAAGAACTAAACAACAACAAGAGAGGAAAAAGAAACAAAAAACTGCAACGACAAAAAAAATAAAAAAATAATGATTACTACTTAATTTTTCTTTTTTTTATTTTTTTGATATTTCATTGACAAGACTATCAAAAGGATCTTCTTTATCAACCAGATTATTCAGTTCTAGATAATTGTCTTCTAATGCTGTAGACATAGTTAATTCTAATAGTTTCTTTCTTCTCATTCCGTTAAATAAATAAAGAAAATTATATATCTTTTAGTACTAAAAAGTATAAACAAGGTACTTTACGGTTCTTGTACTTTTATATAAGAATAATTATTTATTTTTTATAATCAGAATAGATGAAATTCAGAATGTCAAATCTAAATATTTTGTTTTGATAAAAAAATTAATTATTAGAATATATAGTTTACTCTACATAGTGTGCTGGAAGCAGGTGTTCATAGTATCTGATAGATTTAATATTAACAAATTCTAACATTCCATACCTAGACAATTCACGTCCAAAACCACTATTTTTAATTCCTCCAAATGGTACACGAGGATCAGAAGAGACCATATTATTAACAGTCACTATTCCTGACTCTATTAATTTAGAAAATTTTTCAGCCTTATGTAAGTTCCGTGTCCAAATACTAGATCCAAGACCAAATTTTGAATTATTTGCTATCTGAATTGCTTCCATTTCATTTTCAAAAATTGTTATTGGAGCAACAGGTCCAAACGTTTCTTCATTTGCTACTCTCATTTTTTGATTTACGTTACGCAATATTGTAGGCTTATAAAAGGCTCCTTTATCTCTAACTCTTTCTCCTCCAGTGAGAATTTCTGCTCCTTTATCTACAGCATCTTTTACCATATCCTCTATATTTTCAACTCCTTTAGCGTTTGATAGAGGACCGATATCGGTATCATCAGACATAGGATCACCAATCTTTAAACCTTCAGTCTTTTGAATAAATTTTTCAATAAATTCATTAGCAACTTTTTTCGAAATTATGAATCTTTTTGAAGCAATACAACTTTGGCCACAATTTAAAAATCTTCCTCTTACCGCTCCTGTTGTTGCTTTATCTATATCTGCATCTTCTAATACTATGAAAGGATCACTTCCTCCTAATTCCAAAACGCATTTCTTGAGTTGTGAGGTAGCTCTTTGTGCAACTTTTGCACCTATTTCTACACTACCAGTAAAAGTGACACCATCAATATCTGAATCAATTAATGTTTCTGCTACTTGTGAATCTCCAATAAGTGTGCTAAATACATGATCATATGAGTCTATTTTTTCCATTGTCTTTTCTATTTCTATACCGCATTGCATAGTAGCACTAGCCGGTTTAAGGACTACTGTGTTTCCAGCCATCATAGAAGGAGCAGCAAACCTTAATGCTTGCCAATAAGGAAAGTTCCAAGGCATAATACTTCCAATTATTCCAAGAGGTTGATAAGATATCATTGTTTTAACAGCATCACTATTTAGAGGTTCACCTGAAAGATAAAGCTCCCCGTTGTAAGCATAAAATTCTACTGCCCATGCACATTTGTCTATTTCCAAACGTGATTCTTTTATGGGCTTACCCATTTCCTTGGTTGCAATAGCTGCTAATTTTTCTCTATCTTTACGTAATTGTGCAGATAGATTATGCAAAAAGATTGATCTTTTTCCAATATCTTTTTTCCATTCTTCAAAAGCATTTTTGGATTTATGTATAATGCCTTTTATTTCTTCAATAGTCATATTATCATATTCAGCTAAAACTTCACCAGTAGCAGGATTCACGGTTTTAATTTTTTTGTTTTGTGTCATGGATGTTAATATCTTTAGATGAGTTATTACAATATTTATAATTATCATCATTAGATTCCTTTTCAATTTTTCCGAAATTATACAATACAATACTTAAATAATAATAATAATTTTATATTTTATAGTCTAATATCTCAAAAAATTTGCTAATTATCTCGAAATTTATAAGAAGATTTAGTTATTAAAGATTATTATTTAAAAAATCTTAAAGAATTCATAATAAGAAAGAATAAATTTATTGATATTCATTATTAAAAAATCAAAAAGATAAATTTTTTTTAATAATTTCTTATACCATAAAAAGATAATTATATCATGTAATTTCAAATTTAACTTAACAGTACTTTCTATGACATTGAAACAAGGAAAATAAAAATTTCTTATTGTTGAAAAGTGTCTATAATTGTTTATTTTATTTTTTTCTAATGGATCATAACTACTATTCCTTGTTGTTGTTGTTGTTGTTGTTGTTGTTCTTATCTAAATTGTTATTGTTGTATTTTTATATGATTAATATCTTTAATTATTTTTTTGTTAAAAAAATAAAGTTGTTTTATTGACATAGTAGTTTACACTTAACTGGTTAGTGTTGTATTAATGTTTTATTTTCAATAAAAGAGAGATTCTACACAATTATTTTTTTTAGTATCAATTCAATAATTCCATTTTTTTGTAGTTTGTAAAATTTCACTTCGTTCTTGAGCTAAATTTAATATATCTGTTTTACTGATTAATCCGATTAATTGTGACTGATTATTTACAATAAATATTCTGCTCATACCTTTTCTAAATAGTTGCATTAAAGCATCATTGACTTCTTTATTTTCACTCATTACTATTAGTTCAGATGAGGGAATCATTAAATCTTGTACTTTTTTATTTTTAATTGCTATTCTATCTTCTTTAAATACTGCATCTGTAGTAATCATTCCCATAAGTTGATTTTCATCATTTATAACAGGAAATGCACTCTTCCAATAGACGTTGAAATAATTAGAAATTAAATCAGATATATATAAATCCGGCTTGACCGCTATAAAATTTCGATTCATTATTTCCTTTAATTTTATTCCTTTAAGCTGATTAGATAATTCGTTTTGTTGTAAATAAGCCTGTGCACCACTATTTAGAAACCATCCAATTATTATTAACCAAAATCCTCCTAAAAAAGCTCCTCTTAATATAGCAAGGAATCCCAATCCCATAATTCCAAATGAAATTCCTATACCTATTTTTGATGCTATACTAGTAGCTTGATCAAAATCTTTTTTCCATTTTGTCAAACCAGCTCGTAGCATTCGGCCTCCATCTAATGGAAATGCTGGAATTAAATTGAAAGTTCCAACAATCAGATTTATCACACTACTATAGAAGAAAATACCCTCCAAGAGAGTAAGATATCCTCCTCCTTCTCCTCCAATATCTTGATCACTATCACCGAGATAAGAAATTGTAATAAAAAGAATCCAAAACAACCCTGATAAGGCATAGCTTGTTAGAGGGCCAACCACAGCTATATTAAATTCCTTTTTAAAATCTTTTGTCTCGTCTTTTATATCCGATATGCCACCAAAAATAAATAAGATTATCTGATGTACTCTAATACCATATCGAATAGATAAAATTGAATGAGATAACTCATGAAGTAATACAGAAATAAACAAGACTACAGCTCCAATTATTCCCATTATCCAATATTGTGAATCATTTAGATTTGGATAATATCTTGGCATAAAGCCTGTTGCAAGAGTCCATGATATAAGAAAAAAAACGATAATAAGTGTAAAATGTAATCTTATAGGGATGTTTTTTATTGTGCCAATTTGTAAGGACATAGTTATATGTAGTAAAGAAGACCAATTAAATATTAAGTATTATTACAACTGTTTTAATCAGTTAACATAAAAGCATAATAATGATTATCAGAATCTCAATTTTATTCTATATTAACTGGTATATTTATTCCCATTTTAATGAG
>DATFBJ010000382.1:0-5984 GCA_035253885.1 Nitrososphaeraceae archaeon | reverse complement strand
CAATACCAACTATCCTTGCTAATCTCTGGGTACCACCCCAACCTGGTGGAATTCCTATTTTTACCTCTGTTTGACCTATTTTAGCATTAGATGATGCAATTCTTATATCACAAGATAAAGCTAATTGACATCCTCCTCCAAGTGCATATCCATTGATTGCAGCAATTACAGGTTTCTCTAAATTTTCAATAGTATTCAATAGTTTATGAACATGAGAAGCATATCTTTCCGCTTGTGAAGGATCCATTTTAATGACTTGATTTAGATCCCCTCCTGAACAAAATGCTTTATTACCAACACCAGTTAAAATAACAGCATTTATTTTATCATCATTAGCTATGTTATTAAAGATCTCTAATAATTCAGAAACCAGTTGAAAATTTAGCGCATTCAAGACATCTGGCCTATTTATTTTTACTATTGCAATATCAAAATCTTTTTCAATTAATACATTTTCATAAATCATTTATTATATTAATAATAACAAACAACAAATTTAATCATTTATTTAATTTTATATGATATAGAATTAATAATTTTTTTATAATTAAAATAATCTTTGACAATAAATCTATATGCTAATCAACATCTATACAAATTATTGTTGCAATTTTCTTATATCGTTGGATCTAAATAAGAAACTTTATCAAAAGCAATAGATTATAAATTATGATTCTATTAATAAAAAATTTAGATTTTTGAAATAATAATTTGAAAGTAATAGTAAAGAATTTTATTGTTAAAAAATTAAAAAAATGTTACTAACTAATATTTGGACAAAATGAAAAATTTTAGCTTAATATAATTATTTTTATATTATAAATGACCCTTTATAGTTACTAATTATTCCATTCAATTACTTTGCTAAGAATTAATTAAAAAAGAAATTTAATTAATTAAATTTTATTTTTCTTGAGATATTGGTCTCAAAAGTATTTCATTAACATTTACATACCGAGGAGATTCAAGGGCATATACAATTGCATTAGCAATATCATCAGCCTGTAATGCTTCCATTTTTTTTACTGATTCAACAAATCCTTGTAATGACTCATCAGTAATTGTATTTGGTAATTCTGTAGCAACTACTCCTGGTTCGATGCATGTCACTTTTATATTGTAACGTTGACTTAATTCCTGTCGAAGACCTTCACTAAATGCAGTAATAGCATGTTTGGTGGCACAATAAACACTTCCAGCTGGAAAAACAATTCTTCCTGCCACTGATGAGATATTAATAATATGACCTGATTTATTGTTAATCATATTCGGAATAGCCGCTGCAGTACAATATAATACTCCCTTTAAATTTACATCTATCATTTGCTCCCACTCATTCATTTTTAGATTTTTAAAAAAACTAAGTGGCATAATGCCAGCATTATTAATCAAAATATCAATATGATTCCATTTCTTTAAAACTGTATTGATAAATGAATTACAATCTTCTTTTTTTGTAACATCAATCTTTTCAATAAGAATTTCTCCGTCACTTTCGTGAATTTCTTTTTGTAGAAATTCTAGTTTATCAACTCTTCTTGCTCCTGCAGCTACCTTTGCTCCAGCTTTTGCTAATGCTAAAGCAGTTGCATATCCAATACCACTACTGGCACCTGTTATCACTACAACTTTATCTTTTACCATGTCCTATGATAAAATTAGGGTTTACCTTTAATTTCTTTTGTTATTTAATTAAAATTAATTTTAATGACAAGGTTAAATAAATCAATAGAATATCCTTAAATTTCAATAGTACAATCCTTAATATTAAAAGAATCTTTCTAATATTAAATTTTTGATTTGGTTAAGAATTATAATTTTATAACTGCATAAATGATATGTTTAGAAATGTTATTTATGTTAGTGAAATATTAGATCTAGTATCAAATCAATATCTAAAAATATTTTATATCATCAGATATAAAAAATAGAATGTATAATCCGGTGAAAATTTTAAATAAAATATTACATTACTTTTATCTCAAATTGAGTTAGTATAAGCAAAAAAGAAGGGTAAGATATTAATCAAAGCCTTCATTTTCTTCTAATCTTCCTTTTTCTGGATAAAATTTACATTCAGGGATACATCCGGTAAATTGATTGCATCCTTTTCCATCATAGCTACCTTCTCCATTATTTCTTCTATACCAAGAACTTGGATGAAAATACCATTGTTGTTTATAATCCTGGTATTTGGCTTCTGGACTTCCCCTATAACTGCTATTTTCAAAAATTTCTAAATGAGGAGATGATAATGTGTTTGTCACAACCCTATACATATAAAATCTACTTTATATGAAGAGAGTAGAATCTCTCTATTACAAGATTTACTAGAAAAATTCTAAAGTTTAGTATATATCATTTTTATTAAAAATTTTTATTTAAATATTAACAGTAAAAATTTTCATATAGTTAAGGAGTATATAGATTTGCAAATTAAATAAAGTAATAAAATCTACGATTAATACATTATCAAAAAGCTTTTTAAGAAGAAATCAATAATTGATTCTTTGGAAATTGAAACAACAGTTGGAGAATATCTTATTAATCAACTGTATTCTCTCAATGTAAAACATATTTTTGGTATTCCTGGAGACTATGTATTAGGCTTTTATGACCAACTTTCAAATAGTAAAATAAAAACAATAACTACCTGCGATGAGCAAGGTGCTGGATTTGCTGCTGATGCCTATGCGAGAATAAATGGGATAGGAGCAGTTTGTGTTACCTATTGTGTAGGCGGATTAAAATTACTTAATACCACAGCAGAAGCCTATGCAGAAAAATCAGCCGTTGTCATTATAAGTGGTTCTCCTGGAATAAGTGAAAGAAAAAAACTATCGCTTCTTCATCATAAAGTAAAGGATTATGATACACAATACAATATTTTTAAAAATGTCACAGTAGCTTCAACAGTTTTAGATGATATAAATACAATTCCTATAGAAATTGAGAGAGTATTATCATCTGCAATTAAAGAGAAACTTCCCGTATATATAGAGATTCCTAGAGATATGGTATATAGAGTAATTAAAGGACCCCAGGAATGCAATGTTCCTGATTCTCTTATTAACCCTAATGCAATGAAAGAAGTTTTAGATGAAACTGCTAATATGATAAATAATTCTAATAATCCAATATTGGTCGCTGGAGTAGAAATACAAAGATTTGGACTACAAAACTATCTTTTAGAATTTTTAAATAAAACATCTATTCCAGTTGTATCAACGCCTTTGAGCAAATCAGTATTAAGTGAAAACCATCCCCTATATTTAGGAGTATATGAGGGAGCTATAGGGTATCAAAATATTAGAGAATATGTAGAACAAAGTGATTGTGTTTTAATATTCGGATCATTTATTACGGATTTTGATTTTGGAAATTCACCAACTTCTATCGATCAAGAAAAAACAATAAATGCAATGAGTTCCAAAATTTATATTAAATATCATAATTTTGATAATATACCGCTTAAAGAATATTTAAAAAATCTATGTAAAATAAATATTAAAAAATTTGAAATTAATAATAATAAAGACATAATAGGACAAAAAAAAGAAATATTAAAAAACAAAATTTCCAATGAAAAAATAACTGTAAAAGGTTTATTTACAATATTAAATCGCTTTATTACTGCTGAAAATATAGTTATTGCTGATGTTGGAGATTCTCTTTTTGGAGGTTTAGATTTATTTATTCATAAAGGCACTGAATTTCTATCTCCCGCTTATTATCTTTCAATGGGATTTGCTATACCTGCTTCTTTGGGAGCACAATTATCAAATCCAGAAATTAGACCTATAGTTTTGGTTGGAGATGGTGCTTTTCAAATGACTGGAATGGAATTAAGTACTATAGCCAAAGAAAATTTAAATCCAATTATTGTATTACTAAATAATGATGGATATCGTACTGAAAGGAATCTATTAGATGGACCTTTCAATAATTTGCATTGTTGGAATTATTCAAAAATAACAGAGATAATAGGAAAAGGAAATAGTTATATTGTAAAGACAGAGAAACAATTGGAAAATGCTTTATCAAATGCCAATAAAAATATTAGAGAATTTAGCCTAATTGAAGTAATGTTAGATAGATGGGATAGTTCAAATGCACTTACACGATTAACTGATACCTTTGGAAAAAAAGTAAAAGAAATATCATAGAATTCATAAAGATATTTTTTATTTCAATTATACAATTTTAGGTTGTTAAGTTAATGAAGTAAACTTAACTGTAAAAGTTCTCTTCTATTTTTCTATATATCATTACTATTTATCCGGAATTGAACATCCCTGATTATATATATAAAAGATTTATCTTTATCTTTTCTTGGTTTAAGTCTACATAATATGTCTACAGCATTAATAACTATAAGGATGATAAAATAAATTATGTTTCTGTGTTATAGATTTCAATTCAAAGATATTTGCAAAGTTATCCTTTTTATAAAATAAAATAAAATAAAATAAAATAAAGAGTAAAATTATATCCATTATTATAAAGTTAAAAAGTAATTGAAATTAAAGGAGGAAAAAAGAGAAAATTCAAAATTAGTAAAGTTAAAGAATTAATTAACAATTTATAATTAAAATACAATAATAAATGTCATATTATTAAGAATAATAGAATTCATAAAAAAAACTTAGTATTTTGAGTTATCAGAAGAGAAAGTAATTGAAAAATATATTACCACTTGTTATGTTAATTATTTATTCTTTTTTTAATTAAAAAAGGTAATATACAAAAGTTTTAATGTGAAATTAAGACCAAAAATATAATTGTTGACTACTATCATTTATTAACTTGCATAAAAAGAGTCATACAAAGAAAAAGTTAACTATATGATTGTATATATTATCTATATGAGTGAGTTTGCATTCTTTAGATTTATTAGTTACAATTGGCTTACAGAAGAAGAAAAAAAAAGAAAAGATGAAGTAATTCAAACAACAGAAGAAGTTCTTGATTCAAAAGGAATAGAGTGTGATGCTCGAATCAGTAAGTTATCTGAAGATGAATTAAGGGAAATTCTTGAGGAAGTTAGAGATAAAATTAAAAAGAAAAAGAAAAAGAATAATATTACAATAGAATCAGAGTCTGAGTTGATTATTCAAAATTAGGAAATACAATTAAAAATGAAACCAGAAAATGAAATTCCTTTATGGCCTTTAATAACAGGTATTGCAGTAATTGCTTTTGGAACAATCTTATTGGAACTTAGATCAAGTATATTGTTATCTCTTGTTTTCATTATTTTAGGGACGATACTTATTTTATCATGGTATATATTATATACAAAGAAAAAATTAGAAATTTCTCATAAATATGGTGCAGATTGTATTTGTCAAATTTGTAATCATGATAACCCTTTACTTTGTGTCAAAGAAAAGTGTAAATGTTGTACAATTATGAAAGAAAATAAGGTAATAGGACATTCAAATAACCCTTTACAATGATGAAGATTATATACTTTATAAAATTTAGTTGTAGAGTATTTTATAGTTACAGAGCATTTTCATAATTATACATACTATAAAATGATACATCGCTTGATTGAAGAAAAAAAGTGTATTAATTAATATATTTTATTTCTATATCTTTATGTGGACATATATCAACAATTTCTTTTGCCAATTTAGAGATATCTTCATTTTCATTCTTGTTTGAAATTTCGATAATAGTTTTCGCATCAGGAAAATAAACTGATTTGGTATTTAGATCTCCTTCTCCATCTTCCATATTGAAAACATATCGCTCCCCTTTTTTAGTTATTGGATTCCAACTCCTTAACAATATACCTTGTTTTTCTATATTTTCATTTGTTCTTTTATCAAAAACTTTTGTATGCATAAAAAGCTTGAAAAAAGTATTATTTGTATTATAGAGGTATTGTAAAGTATAATTGTTATAATTAATTTTTGATGGAAATTCTTGTTTTTTTTCTATTTCATCAAATTGTGTTTCTTTTTTTTCTAATTTAT
>DATFBJ010000381.1:0-2735 GCA_035253885.1 Nitrososphaeraceae archaeon | reverse complement strand
TTAGGTATGATAAGAGGATTGAAAATAAAAAATAAAGACTATATAGATTTAAAAGAAATAAGAATACAAAGTTTGGAGTTAGCAGAAAAATATAAAATGAAAAGAGTAGATGTAGAAAATATTTTAGATGAACTTGCAGAGAAAAAGATTATAAAAATTATATCTTTAAAAAAAATTAGTTTAATATCTTCATCGATAGAAAATCTAGAAAAGGTATTAATTAGTAAAATAGATTCCAATTTTAATTCTAAATAAATGAATGATAAAGATCATATTAAAGATATTGTAGAGGAAGGATTAGGAAGTATTGGGAAAATAAAAATATTAAGAGCACTATCAGAAGAAAAAAAATTAGTAACTATATACCTCTTACATAAAAAAACTCACCTCAAAAGAGAAGATATAAAAAGAAATCTTGCCGAACTAGTTAAAATTGAATGGGTAAAAGAACAAAAAATGGGAAATAGTGTTTATTCTATCAATAGAGAAAATACATATGTTCAAAAACTTGTATTGTTTTTTTATGAAATAGGTTATATAAATAATTTATAAAATTAGTCTTTGTAGAAACCATCTTACAATAATCATATTTATAATTGTAGAAAGAATGTATACAGTATATCTAAACATTATCTAGGCAATCTAATATCACAAACTATTCAATCAATACCACACATTCAATCAAAATCAGAACAAACTTGTGTGAAGATTATTTTTGGTATTGAATGAAGGACAAATGAGCAAGCTATCAAGGTTTGCAAATGAAGTATCAATATACTTATTAGGTGAATGTCTTACTAGTACACAAAATAGTCAACAGGAAACTTTTGTACTAATAGAATTCTTAACTGATGCAGGTGCAACTCCAGAAAAGATCGGTGAAATAATAGAATCTAAAGTAAATTCAAGAGTAATTGACCTACCAGCAAAAGAAAGAGGTCCTAAATGTTCAGATAGAACAGACAATGATGGTGATGGGTTAGCAGATTCTATACGTGCAACTGATTGTCAAGTATAATACAAAAATCCTCTTTTTTCTTTTTTACTAATCTAAATTAACAATTATTAATTAATCTATATATTTTATATTCTTCTAATGATATACTATAAACTGATAATTAGTTCTATAGCTACATTTATCTAATTGAATATATGCTAATATCTAAAAGTCACTTATTTATTATCCATTCTTATTAGCCTATAGATAAATCAACAATAATTATACTAAAAATACTAAAGCAAAATAAATAATCTAATTTTAATTTTTAATAGTAGAAATAAAAAGGTAATTTAAGATAATTATAGCCATTCTTTTATTCTTTGGCTCTCAAAATTAATTTTTTGCTTATAATACTGTATAGATGGTTCTTTCAAAATGGTGATAGGTCCATTACTATTATAAAAATTAGTATCAATAAATCCTGCTTTTCCATTTCCAGTATCCATAAAACAAAATCCTTTACCATCAAACTTTATTATATTGTTCTCTTCTTTTTTTTCTCTGCCGTCTTTCTCTTCAGTAATGGTATTTATTTTCTTTATTATTTGAGAAGCTACAGATTTAGCTTGACGTTCTGCAAAGATACCTGCTTTAGGCACAGACACAACATCATTTATTTTAATCTCCGTAGCATCACCTATAGCAAATACGTCATTAAATTTTGTTTGTAAGGTAAATTTATCTACTGATATCCAATTATGTTCCTTTTCTAATAATCCCGATGTTTTTATAACAGGAGGTAAAAAATGAAAGGGTATTCCAATGAGTATACTGTACTCCTTTGTTTGCTTATTATCAAATTGTAAATAATGACTATTAACTTTTTTCAATGAAAAATTTGAGAATATATTTATATTTTGTTTCTTTAAAAGAGAAATTAAATCTAAATTTGTTTGTTGTCCAGCTACTGGAAGAGGTACAGTGAAAGGAAAGTATATATCAATTTCAATTTTTTCTCTTCTATTAACATTATTACGTAATAATTTATCAATAATAAAAGCAGCTTCATAAGGTGCTGGAGGACATTTATATGGAATTCCAAGTATTGCAATAGCAATTCGTCCTTTTTCTAAAGATAGAATCTTTTTCCTTAGAGAAGGTATGCATTCTCCGTCGTATAAATTAAAACCACCATATTCGATGAATCCAGGAATTACATCTGTAGCCATTTCCGCTCCTAAAGCAATAACAAGAAAATCATACTTAAAAGGATCAAGATGATGAAGTGTTTTTATTATTTTTGATTTTACATCAATCATGGTTACTATATCCTGAATATATTTAATTCCCTTTGACTCTAAATTCCTCAGAGGAATTTTAGAATCTTCTAAACTTCGCCATCCATCTAATACCCATAAATTTGTCAATCCCATCATGAAGTAGTCCTTTTTATCAATAACTATAATTTCATTAGTAATAATATCCAAATTTTGTCTTAAAATATTTGAAATACAAAGGCCACCAAAGCCTCCTCCAAGAATTATTATTTTTTTACCCATATACATCAGTTAGGTTTTTTGTTTTATAATAAATTTTTTATTTATTTTTAATATTATATTAATATCATCAGTGAAACTAAAGAAATATTTTCACGTAAGAAATATTTTATTTTAAAAGTCCATAATATGGTTACTATAATATATATGGTTACTTTATTGGATTAATATATATATCAACTGTTAATAATATAACCAACCAAAATATTAATTTATTTTTTTATATCTTTTGTGATTTT
>DATFBJ010000380.1:0-6296 GCA_035253885.1 Nitrososphaeraceae archaeon | reverse complement strand
CATAAATAAAATAATGAGAATCGATAGGAAATAATAATAAAATTATGAGTTTAGATAGTTTTATTTATATACTAATTTTCAATTCTATTCCCTAATTTTCGATCAAACACTTATTAAAAATGTAATTGTTAACTTTTTAGGATATTGAAGATTCGCCTCGACATTCTTCACAGGTAAAAGTACCATCATTATATAATAAAAGGTCTGTCCATTCTCCACATTCATCACAATAACCAGAAATATGTCCTGTAGGGCGACCAATTTCACCCCTTACCAAAGCTGCTTTTTCAGAAATTACATCTATTAACTCTGGAGTAACAGATATAACATCCGAAGAGGAGATAATACCGACTACTCTATTTTTATAAACAACTCCTAATCTTTTGATGTTATGCTTTCTCAACATCCTAGCTGCCTCCGTGATTGTAGCTTCGCCTTCGATAGTGTATAACTTTTTCATGATCTCTGAAGTTTTAATTGAACTTGGAGGTACATCACGAGAAAAGCCATCTGTAACAATATCCCAATCAGTGACTATTCCGACTGGTTCTTCATCTTTGAAAATGACAATACTTCCAATTCTTTCGTTTTTCATTTTTTCAGCAATTTCTTTAATATTAGAATCAGGAGATGAGGAAATGATTGGACTATTCATAATATCTCTAACTAGTATCCTAGTTGTCATATTTGCATCTCTATGTTTACTGTCTAGATGATTAGCTACCACGTCAATCTTTTGTATTACCAAACATAATTAGTTTACTGCTAAAAGAAATCATAAATTTGTAAATAGTTTACCTCTTTCAGATAAGACTATTTTGATTTTTCCAGAAGGTAATATCCTAATGATATCATCCAAAGATACTTTTTTTAAAAATTCTGTTAATTCTGTTTTAGTTTGTGAATTATTTATTAATTCAGTTTTTATTTTTTTTGCAGCATGCATTGGGTCCAGAGTGCCAGGTAATAGTATAGAATAAATTATACTTTTTGATTTTATGCTTTCTAAAGGTCCACATATCATTTTATAATTATTGTTTTCCTTTGTTACACCTATAGATAATTTTAATTCTAATCCTTTAACAAAATTTCTTTTTCCTTCAATTACAAAAGATCCCTTCGGAAGAAATTGTCCCGTTGGTGCTCCTTTTTTTACTTGATTAGGAAAGACCCAGTATGCATCAGCGCTGGATAAGCCATCTTTCCAAGCTCTACTAAAAGAAACAGTAGCTATGGCTCCTTCTAAAAGACTTTGACTATTTTGATTGATATCTTCCTGTCTTAATCCAATGTTTTTAATTAAAAAAAAAGGAGAACCATGAATTTCTGCATGAAAAACTATATCCATTTCAGTCATATGTTTTCTTATTATAGCTGAATTTGAGGAGGCATCTCTTCCTCCAATAACTAATAAATCTTCAGAAGTAATGAACCATCTATATCTTTCAAACCATTCCTTTGACTTTTGTTCTTTTACATCAATTTTTTTTTCAGCAATATTTGTTTTTCTTTTCAAGTCAGCAATTTCATCCAATATTTTAAGTCTAGCATTATCAATAGTTTCACTTCCTCTTTCCATTTCCTTTGCTCTTTCATAAAGAAGTGAAGATACTTTTCTCACATTGTCATTAAATTGAATTAGTTCTTCTCCTATGATTAAGTATTTTTTTCCCTTTTCCATTATTAGCTTAGATGAATGTCTATTCAAAAGATTATTCAATTCAATAGGATTATATGAAAGAATATTCATCAAATCAGAAGCAAGTTTTCTAATTGTGTTAGATTTTGCTAACACTTTTTGTTTCGCCTTCTCTTGTTCCAAGAGATCATGTTCTAAAGTTGAAAGTTTTTTATCAAGTTCTAAAGTATGAAATCTTTTTCCAATAGTAATTATATCATTGCAGAGGACTTCATCTAATGCATCCATAAATGAATCCATTGATTTTATGTTTGAATCTTTCATTATTTTTAACGGCAGATGAGATGCATCAAAAGGTACATTATTTGTATCTAAAATCACTATGGGCGAATGTTTATTTTCAGATATTACTTCTTCAACTATCTTTTTTGTATTTGTAAAAATTGATAGAAGGTTATCCGTAGTCATCTCTTTTATTTTTTTATTATTATCTATATTTCCTCGAAAAAGTATTTCTTCTACAAATTTTTTTGGTAACGAGAGACTTCGTCCTAACCATTTAGAGATCTCCAAATTTCTTGTTTCATTTTGATATTGTAAATCAAACTCTTGAATTGATATTTTAAAGATATCCAATCCCTTTGATGGTGGAGGAGAATATTTTAACCCTATACGTAATGTTCTATGTCGTACTTCTAATTGATTAAGAATTGATAATATCTTCATAGTTTCATCACAAATAATGATATTTCCTTGACCGAAGAATTCACATATTAAATATCTAATTGTGTTATTGGGATGTTCAAATTTAAAAAATACTATCCTTTCAGAATCTAATTGTTCAATTGATATTATTCGAGATCTTTCTAGTTCTTTTTTTGCATTTCTTACTAAATCGTTTTCTTCAACTTGTTTGAATAGCTTTTTAGTAACCCACATACCCTTAGTAGAAATTATCAAAAGAATATCTCGTTCAATAGAATGATGAAATTTTAATGCGAGAGAATCTTTTGTAATCCCGTTGATTTGGCTCAAGTAATAGCCTCCGATAGCAATAAGTTTAGAATTTACATAATTAACAATATAACGTATCTCTATTGATGATAATTCCAATGCTAAATTAAATTATTTAGTAGCTAATATTAACTACAATCTAATATAGTAAAAAAATCAGATCGGAAAGAATTAAACTCCCTCTTATTTAATGAATTCCATTTGGAACCGACAGATAAAGTCTATTATTTAAGAGCATTATTAGGAATAATTGCTGGTGTCACTATAGCATTTATCATAGCTCCCAACACTAATCAAGGAACGGTAATAGGAATTATTTTTATTATGGCTTTATTTTTTTATATTATTTCTTATTGGCTATCAAAAAAAATTATCCCAAATGTACCTAAAGCTGAGAAAAGAAAATTTATTACTAATGGTATTTTTCCTTTTATTTTCTTGCTTCTCATGTTTATGATAATGGCATATACAGGCTTACATCAAAACCTCGCAATGTAGATAATAAAGAATGTCTTGGAATAGTAAAACACCAGGGATTCCTGATGAATTTTTTTTAAGAAGTGAAGAGATACCAATAACTAAAGAAGAAGTTCGCTCAATAATAATAAGCAAACTTCGTTTAAATGAAAATTATTCAGTTATTGATATAGGATGTGGAAGTGGGAGTATAACAGTAGAACTATGTCTTCAATGCCGAAACGGAAAAGTATTTGGAATTGATTTGGATTCCAAAGCAATTGATTTAACAAAAACAAATCTAGAAAAGTTTAAAGTAATTGCAGAGATTATAAAAGGAGATGCCTATGATATATTAGAATCACTTCCCCCTGTTGATGGTATTGTTATAGGAGGAACTACTGGAAAAACAGAGGCAATAATACATCGATCTATAAATAAATTAAATAAAGGAGGAAGATTAGTTATTACTACAATTCTTATTGAAACTATGTTTAAATCTATGGAAGCATTGAATAAATCTCATGATATTAAGGATATTGATTTTACTCAAGTGACAATATCAAAAGGACGAAAAACCAAAACCGGTACTATGATGTTATCAAGAAATCCTGTTTTATTGATTTCTGCTACAAAGATTTGATTTCATATATTTTTATATATCTTTTATGATTTAAATTAGTCATTCTTTTCCATAAAAAATATTGAAACTTTTTTGTGTTGGATGTGGCCCTGGCGATCCCGAATTATTAACTATCCGCGCTTTAAATTTAATTAAAGAAGCTGATGTTATTTTTGTTCCTACCTCAAAGTTGAACAAGCCAAGTATTGCGTTATCTATTGTCGAAAAATATGTGAAAAAAACTACTGAAATAATTAATCTAATTTTTCCAATGATCAAGGACAGAGATTCTCTGAAAAAGTATTGGAAAAAAAATGCTTTTGAGATTGCCCAAATGGTTAAGTCTGGAAAAAAGACAGTTTACTTAACTGTAGGAGACCCATCACTTTATAGTACATGGATATACATTCATAAAGAATTTAAAAAAAATTACCACGATATAGAAATTGAAATTGTTCCTGGAATTACTTCAATATTTGCTTTTGCAGCAGAGGCAAAAATAAGTTTAGTTGAAGGTGATGAAAATTTGTCTATAGTGCCAGCTTGTTATGATTTAAACAAGGTAAAAAATACTGTTAAATCTTCTGATACAATAGTTTTTTTAAAAGATGGCAGATATTTTGATAATGTAATAGAAATGTTATCCGATACAGGATTTAGTGACGATTCAAAGATAGCCATAGCTCAAGATGTTTCTACCCAAGAAAATATCCTCGAGATAAAAAGCTTAAAAGATATTAAAGGTAAAAAACAATCGAGCAGTAAATATTTTTCAATTATGGTAGTGAAAAGAAATGATAGAGAATAACACTGTATATTTTGTTGGATCAGGACCAGGAGATCCTGAATTAATAACAATTAAAGCAAAAATTTTATTAGAAAATGCAGATCTTGTAATTTATTCAGGTTCATTATTAAATCCTGAAATTTTAAAATATGCAAAAAAAGCAGCAAAATTATATGATGCTGCTTTGTTAAATAGAGATCAAATTTTTGCTTATCTAAGTAACATTACAAAACAAGGAAAATTGGCGATACGATTTCATGATGGCGATCCTGCCTTGTTCAGTACTATTAGGGAACAGATCGATAGGCTTGAACAAGAAGGAATTAAATGTAAAGTAGTTCCAGGCATAACAGCTACTTTGGGTGCTGCATCTTCTTTGAATTTAGAATTAACTTTACCTGGAATTACTCAAACGTTGATCATTACAAGAGCTGAATTTAGAACCCCAGTTCCTGAAACAGAGAGAATTTCTGAATTAGCAAAACATGGTAGTACTATGGTTTTTTATTTGAGTGTTCATCTTATAAAAGAAGTTGTTGATGAATTATTAAAAGGTGGAAAATATACAGTTGAAACTCCGGCTGCAGTAGTTTATAAAGCTACATGGAAAGATGAAAAAATAATTAAAGGAAAATTAAAAGATATTGTAGAGAAAACTAAAAAAGAGAAAATAATAAAGACTGCATTAATAATAGTAGGAAATGTTCTTGAACCCATCGAATACCAATTATCAAAAGTATATGATTCAGAATTTACTCATGGTTATAGAAAAGGAACGAGAATAATAGAGAAGAAGAATAATAATTAAATCATATCTGCCAATACATTTCATAATAAAATTTTAAAAAATAATTAAATTAGCATATTTTTTTAAATAGATAGTTTTTTCTTTATAACAAGGATCAATATTACTAATGATCTCCCAAAATTTTTTAGAATGATTGAATTCCTTTAAATGAGCTAACTCATGTACAACAACATAATCAATTATATCAATTGGAAAAGCAATCAGATAAAGACTAAAATTTAATCTTCCTGTATTAGAACAGCTTCCCCATCTTGTAGAATTATCTTTTATTTTTATTTTAGAATATTTGACATTCATCAATGAACTAAAAATTTTTATTCTTTCGTTTATTATAATAGATGTTTGAGAAAGATACCAATCTTTTATATATTTTTTATAGTTTTTTTTATTTTTTAAGTGAAATGTAATTTTATTGAGAGAAGAAGATACTATTGCATTATTTATAACATCTTTAACTATATCAACTTTATATTTTTGTCCTAAATAATAGATATAAAATCCGTCATCATACCGCTTTCCAAAATTTGAATTAAACTTTTTATAATAACTATATGTTCTAATTATCCACGAATGTTTATTTTTTAAAAAATGGGTTAAATTTGACTCATTTGAATTTAATGGTACAGTTAAGAAAAAACCATGTATATTTGCCATTAAAGAAATTTTGGACGCTCTTTTGGACTCTTTTTTTTGTAAGTATATGTATTCTGATTTAGAGACTGCAAAGGTTATTAACATAGAGAAAATAAACGAAATGAAATGAAAGTAATTTTGTAAGTGAAAGTAATCTTGTTTTTCTTTGAATGCTATCTAAAATGAACTAATGTATCTTTCATTCCAGGTTTCATATCTCGTTGAGTTCTAACTTTTCTTACTGCATCTTCAAAGTGACGCATAGTAACATTAGCTTCCATTGTGTGTTTAGATGCTTCCTCTGGATTTGGATACTTACCAATATACTCATGTAAGA
>DATFBJ010000379.1:0-4860 GCA_035253885.1 Nitrososphaeraceae archaeon | reverse complement strand
TATGGCTTTCTAAATATTTTAAATTAATTTTTTATATATTTTATTATCAATAATCTTAGATACCAGAAAGAAGACAGTAGTTTGTTTGACATAGCCTTCTACAAAAAGACCTATGAAGGAAGGTATTTGTTATATATGTTTCTTGCAATGTAGAGGGCTATGGTTTTCTTCTTTTACCAATAAATTATCTCAAATTACTAAATAATTTATTGATAGATTTTTATTATCACCAGAACTGAATCACAAACCTAGGATCTAGTAATAGCCTTCTACAAAAATAGCATTTCTGCTTGATATTTAATTGACTCATTCATAGAAGGCTATGGCTTCCAGTATTATTTAAAATTTTTATATTTCATTGATAATATAATTATACCTAAAAGGCAAATAGATATAATGCATACTATAGTCCTCTTCTTCTTTCTAATTGCTCCTATTAGTTGAGGGCTCTGGTTTCTTCTTTTAATTATTATTATATCTATAATAAATGGTAGTTTAATCTAGCACATACAATAACAAACGGAATAGGTCCAATAGATTAACAATCTTATAAGGTCTTTGAAATAAGTATTATAAAAAATGAGATTTACCTTAATTGAAAATTGGTGAAATTGATTATGACAAATATCTATATTTATTGCTCAATTCTCCTTGTATAGCAAAAACTTTTAAATAATTTAATGTTTTATTTTAGGTACTTTAGTATAGACAAATATATTCGCTAACTCTTTTACTAATTAATTACCAGGTTTTTGTAAAGTAAATTGTTATTTTTATCATAAATGCAAAATAGTAGGTAAATATGAATTTATACGGTAAGTAAAATTTAGATATATCAGTTTTTATAGTATCATATAGTTGTTGTTTATATAACTCTTCATACCTTTATAGAATATTTGAACTAATAACATAATACTTTATTATAAGAAATATTTATTTCGCATTTAATAATTAATTAATCAAATTAGAATTATCCAACTTTATAGTATGAGTTACAGGCATTTCAAATGTTACAATTATAGTTTTATCATCATAGGATTCAAGACTTTTTAAGATATAAGAGGAAATTCCTTCTAAGATAAATTTATTTTCTTCTTTTTTACCATGTACAACAAATTTTAATTTATCTTCCATAATCTCTTACTATAAAAGATTTCATATTATTATTATAGTTTTTGAAAATAATCTTAATAGCTAATTTATAATATATTTTATAGATTAATTTTACTGTATTACTATATAAATAAACATGACAATTAATTTAAGTCAATTCAATTCAGATTTAACTTCAAATAGAGTTTCAAAAATCAAAGTTAATATATATAAAACCAGCAACAAGAAACACATCCTAGTGACAAATAGAATATTATTTAATTTTTCCTTTTTATCTTGGCGGAAAGAAATATAAAAAGAATTATTAAATCTTCTAACCAATTCATTTTCCAATAATATTTATAAAGAAAATTTGATATAATTATCCATATAATACTATTGAGAAAAAATGAAAACATAAATCCAAAATAATAGACTAAGATAATACCAGAAATACTACTTCCTCCAATTAATGGTATTTTTTGTTTTAATATAGATTTCAATAATGCATCCACGAATTTTACATTGTTATTATTAACAATATATTTTATTAAAATCAATACAATTTTCAATTAGTAAATTCATTCCATTAATCATAATAAGATGAAACAATCAACTGTAAATGTATTTGAAAAAAATATAATGGCAATTATATAAATTCTGATTCTGATACAAGATTTCATTTTACAAAATTTTAAAATATATCCGTATCTCTTTACTTTTTATGAGCACTGATAAAGACATTTCAAATACTGAAATAAATGAAGTAATTAATCCCGATGGAAGTGTTATACCCGAAATAGAACAAGAAGAACAACAATCACAATCAGAAAACGATTCTAAAGTATTACAAGATTATTCAATTTCAAAAAATAATATTCCTTCTTTTAAGAAAATACTAGTTACCGATGATGGAAAAGATATCTCAAATAAAGCATTTAATTATGCAATATCTTTGTCTAATTCTACTGGCGCAGAATTGTTAATTCTGCGTATATTGGAAGATGTTCAAAAATTTGATGATGTGAGTGTAGAAGGTTATAAAGAGGATTCTCAAATGGATAATCAAAATTTTCATAGAAATATCAAAGGTGATGTAATAGATGCTATGGAAGAAAAAATAAAGAAATGCAAAGAGGCAGGATGTCAAAATAAAATTTCATATAAATTTAGGGCAGGAAAAACAGATGATGAAATAGTCAATGAAATAAATGAAAATAACTTTGATCTATTGATTTTAACAACTTCTCATATTGATTCATGGATAAGGTCATTATTTAGTGATGCGAGAAAAATAATAAGTAATATAAGCATACCTGTTTTAATCATACAATAAATTGTAAATGAATATTGATCTTTGAATTATAACTGTTTTAATGATTTTAGAGATAGATTTTTAGTATTTGATAATTTAATTATATCAATAATCCTCTCATTTATTTTAATAGCACCAAAGTATTTTTTGATCTTTAGTTTATAAATAGAATAATTCTATTTCTTATCAAAGGTACTAAATAGACTTCATCATGAATATGCAGACATAGTTATGTTACAATTAAAAATAAATTAAATGATCTTTTGCATATTAAAATTTTATGAAATTTATTTTCTTCTACCTCTTTTAGATTTCTTTTTGCATTTTCAATCTTAGAAATTAGAAGGTAATTGAATCAATTTTTAATATATTTGATTTATTAATCTAGAAATCAAATTAAAATAGATAATATCTAAAAATATATTATATATCGTTAAATAGCAAATGTTAAAAAATTACAGTTTAGAAAAGGGGAGTATTGTTATTATTTAAATTTTAATTTTTTTAGTTCCATCTTTTTATACTACTAATTGAGTAATATTATTAGATATGGCTGATAAATCAACTATTCCAGATGATTATAGGGAAATAGATACTACTTCTAAAGTAACTTCTGATAAAGTAGAACAATCTAGTAGCGAAGTCAATCCCAAAACAAAAGAAGACACTGACGAATCACAACGACAAGAAAATAAGCCAATTAATGATACAATATCTGGAAAAATATCACAATCTCTAACAGAGGCAGGAAAAGAAGGAAAAAATGCAATAAGAAAATCTTTTTCAATGGGAGAACAAGATAATAGCGAAGGTATTAAATCAATAGTTTTAGGACTTTTCGCATTAATTGGATTTATTATCCTTGTGTATTCAATATTTATAGCAGTAATAGGTGAACCACTAGCATCAGTAGCAGATACAGTATTTATTGCTGCATTAATTGGATCATTTACATTGGTAGCGACAATAATTAGTCATCTATATATAAAAAGATAAAGTTGAAATAGATATATATATTATATTTCTATTTTTTTATTGGTTAAATAATTTGTAAAAACAATGTATTTTTCAACGAATATGTTTCGTTAAGGAAATATAATTATTTCAATAATTATTATTTAATATTAGTAAGACCATAAAGTAAAATAGTAATTTTGAATATTAGTCTATAAGTAGTAAAATATTTAGGATATTTCCAAGCGAATATAAAAGATAAATCTAAATTTGGAATAAATTATAAAATAGAAATCCATAAAAAGTACTATATGTCTAGTTTAGCCCACTCTCTTTCCTTTATCTTTATTATATAGATACAGTGTTGGACTGCAACAATTGCATCAAAAAATGAAGTTTTAGTTAAAGAATCATTCCAAATATCTTTAAAAATACGTATGCCAATCAAGTCACTATTTTCATTATCACTATATAAAAATACAAAATTTGGAGTCTGTTGACGTAATAATAAATCTAGTTCATCACGATTATTTTCATTAATTTGCAAAAGATTTTTAATACTATCTGAAAAGTATATCATATTTGATGAAATAGTTAATTTATCATTCCAAAGAATTGCTTCTAACCTTATATCTTTATTAATCGAGAAGGTTAGGTGTACAGCAGTTGTATTATCTTCTAATTTATTATAATGGATATCTTCATCTTTTAACCATGTACGTATATTATTAACCATCGAATAATTATTGCTTTTATCCATAAGATTTTATGTAAATTAATTAAATATTAAGATGTATAATTCAATCTAATTTTTATGTCTTTAATAAAACTAACAAAAGAGTTTGTAAAACATTTTCATAAATAAAAAATTAAAAATTTAACTTAATGTATTTAATTGTAGAATAAAAGTTTATTTGGTAAATGTTGCAGTTAATGCAGCAATATTACCTGGTTTAAATACTATGGGTTTATCTCCATCATTATATAATGCTAGTCCATTAATTTTTGTTAAAGTAGTTGTTTGTGCAGTAACTGGATTTATTCCTTTCATAGTATCGTCTAATTCAATTGTAAATAATCCTTGATTATTACCTATACTTTGAATTTTTGCTGGAGTTATTAATGCCCCTGCATGATTGTTATCATTATAATCGATATACATTACTGCTAGTTTTAAAATTGGAGTTTCTGGTATATGCAAAGTTATTCCTCCATCAACAATTTTACATGGATAAAAATCTGCAAGCAATCTAATTCCTTTTGGATTAAGTATCCCACTTAATTCGACATTTTCTGATTGAGTTGGACATTTACTTTTATCATCAACTATTATAATTTCTTGTTCAATATTATCATGATCTTTGACAACTGACTTATTCTTCTTATTATTTCCATCATTTCCTTTTTCGTCATTATCTCTGTCATTGTCATTGCCATCGCCTGAGCCATTGTCATCGCCATCGCCTGAGCCATTGTCATCGCCATCGCCTGAGCCATTG
>DATFBJ010000378.1:0-2189 GCA_035253885.1 Nitrososphaeraceae archaeon | reverse complement strand
ATGGTTTATCCCTGTTGAATGGTTTATCCCTGTTGAATGGTTTATCCCTGTTGAATGGTTTATCCCTGTTGAATGGTTTATCCCTGTTGAATGGTTTATCCCTGTTATGATTATATGATTTACTATTTTCAGTAGGTTGATTTTGTTCAGAAATATCTTTCGCTGTCCAATAATGTCCTAGACTGCAGAAATAAAAAGGACTTTCAATTGAAGTTTTAAAACAAGATATAAAATCAAGAGATAAATGATCTTTACAAAATTTGCAATTGCCGATATATTCGCCATTATTTATTGATGACACAGTATTATTTGTATGAAAGAGTAATAAAACTTGTTACATTGATGAATCTTTTAATTGTATAATTATATTTTACGTAGTCTATATTTTGTAAAAGAGACTTAAAATTCTCCTTCTGTTATTTCATTTTATGATTGTAATATTTTATGGTAATAGTGAATGTTATTATTCTAATTATAAATTATATTTCAGTAATAAAAATTAAAAAAAACAAAAATTAATTTATTTTTTTATAGCTAGCTTTCTCTAAATATGCATTGTAATTGTGTCTATATTCATTAAAAAAGTTAATTTTATAATCAGATCATCATTTGGAATTGGCTTTTGAATAAAGCACTCTTCGCAAATTGTTTTACCAAATCTAGATAGTACTTTTCTAAATTCTTCGTGAAAGATTGCAATGGCAGTTAAAAAACATATTTTTACCTTAGGATCTTTTTCTCTTATTTTAGTATATAATTGGAATCCATCCATTTTTGGCATCTTTATATCAAGAATTACCAAATCATAAAAATTGGTTCTATAAGACTTTAGCGCTTTGATAGGATCGGTAAATGTATCAATGTAGAATCCATTATCTTCCAAAATACTTTTTATTGTAAAAGTAATATCCGGCTCATCATCTACTAATAAAATTTTTTTAGCCAATGTTATTAGATATCACTTCCTATTATCTACCTCCCTCTCTATCTATCTATTAATTAGTGAAAGTAAGATAAAAAGAATATCCTCTATCCTAATCTGTTTTCAGACCATATGTCTTTTATACAGAACTATAAATTCTTATTATCTATGTATTTAACTCTATATCAAATTCATGTAATAACAAGATTAGTAACATTTCTTTAATTTGATTAATTGTCTAAAAAAGTAGAGATTATTAATAGAAAATAAAGATATTATAAGATTCTTTTTGTTTTTGATTTACATCTTGGACATTCTGATTTCATATGTACAATATTACAATTAGTACATATATATATCATAGATTGATGACATTGTGTAGGATTATAGAATAAAAATGAGGTTATAGAATTAGACCTTGTTACTTTATCAGTAATAGGTAATTTTAATCGATTCATAAAACCATTAAATATCAAAATTCCGCCAATAGCTAATAATATTGATATAGGATAAGGTAAAGTAAATGCTGTTATAGAACCAATACTTATAAATATGCATAACCATTTTATCCGATGTAAATTTACATCTTTACTCATAATTCTATATATAGAATCATATTCTTAGACTTTTTGCATATTTAATTTTCAACGCAAATTTTCGGCGCCGAAAAATTTTAAATTAAATCTTCTGTCATCATATGGTTGATGATGATAATCCATTCTTCTTCAATTCTTCTATTGAAGGCTTGTGCTATTCAACTGCTGCTGGATATTTTTCTATTCGGATTAATTTAATTTGTAAGATATTACCTATTAAATGAATATACATGATATTAATGAGTTGTTGTTAAAAGATGATCTTTATATTTTTAGCATATGCTTCATCATTCTAAAAGAGTTTGATAATTGGTTAGTGCGGTTACTTCTAAAATTAGATTTAAACTCTAGATTTATCCAATGATTAAACCAATGTACTATTATTTTTACAATTACTGCTATATCATAAAATTTAGATATATAAACAACTAAAATCATTCCATGAGTGTTATAAGCTGTAGAAAATGTGGAGCAGATATGGTTGTTTCTCAACCTGATAAGATCCATATACTTGTTGATAGAAGAGTTTTGAATTGGAAAGATTATGTCAAATCTACAATTAAATGTAAAAAGTGTGATATTTCAAATATATTGTATTGGAGCAAACCAAAAGATATCTGACTAATAAAAAATAAATAATAAATTCAATTGATTGTATTTTAAGTAATGAT
>DATFBJ010000377.1:0-4828 GCA_035253885.1 Nitrososphaeraceae archaeon | reverse complement strand
ATGGATCAAACCATATCCTTATTAATATAAAAAATAATGAATTATTAGAACTTGAAGAAAAAGTAATAAAATTGTTTAAAACGTTTGATCCTATTTTCATACGTAATACTAGCGTTATTTTTGCTGCATTACAAAAAGCAAGTGAAATGCAAATCTCAACTATTCTTACAGGAGATGGTGGTGATGAATTATTTGCCGGTTATAATTATTTGAAAAGATATTTTCAAGATATAAAAGAATTGGATTTAAAAGTCAAAAGGTTATGGGATATTATGCATTTTCCTTCTGAAAAAATAGGGAAATTTTTCAATATTCAAGTCTTTTCTCCATATCTTGATGAAAAATTTTTAAAATTTGCCAAGTCTATAGATATATCTATGAAAATAGGTGAATACCAAAATAAAATGTGGGGGAAATTTATATTGAGAAAATGTTTCCAAAAATGGGAACATCTAGAAAAACTTGCTTGGCGAGAAAAAGCAGCTCAAGAGGAAGGTTCCGGCTTTTCAAATATCATACATTATTTAGAAGAGCAAATTATTTCCAATAGAGAATTTTTAGACCAAATTAAAAGAATAAAAGACAAAGAAGATGTTAAAATTAGAAATAAAGAACATTTATATTATTATCTTCTTTATAGAAAATATTTTCTTCCTCCGCGATCACAAAAAGTTTTAACAGAAAAAAGAATATGTCCAGATTGTAATTGTAGTTTTATATGGATGGGACAATTTTGTCGAATATGTGGAGCATATCCAATAAACCCAATTGTCCTACATGAATAAAAATTCTTTGATATATGAAATCATACTTGAAAATTTAATGTTGGATTAATAACTAAAATTTTTTCAATAAAAAATCTCTCTATCTTTATATTATGATATTAATATATTAATTTGCTAGGTATTCTAGAGCTATTAATATGAAAAAAGAAAATTTACTTATTTTGAAATCTATTCATGATTTATTTTTAAGAGTTATAAACAAACAGAATTTTAAAATTTAATACTATGAATTTAAAATAGCTTTATTTTACTCAATAAAAAAGAAGATGGTTCAAATAGTATCTTCTTTTTGGAAATACATCATTTATAATATTACTGCTATTTTATTTAATAAGCTACAATAATAGTAGCAGTTACTTATCCTATTGTATCCTGAGTTACAATAATAAGAGTTACACTCTAACTTTTAAATAATTTTGATACATAACTTCTGGTGAATAGCTAACAAATGTCCTTTAACCGAAGATGGGTCAAACCCCCCACAAATGAAAGTGTTGCAAATAAAATTCTTGAAAATAAATTTATAGACAATATCAAATCTACAGCTCCTTTAAAACCCAAAATTGAGGATGCACAAAAAAAATTACAACTTCAAATTTCTAAACTAGATGGAATTTCTAATAAAATGCAGGAAAAAGATCATTTAATTTTTAAAAGAATTGTGTATGCTATGCAAAATCATGATAGCCAATATGCAAAAGTACTATCAAATGAACTTACTCAAATTAGAAAAATGAATAAAATGGTAAGCTCTGCTAAACTTGCAATGGAACAAATCCAATTAAGATTAAATACAATTACTGAACTAGGCGATGTTGTTGTTACTCTCAGTCCTGCAATGTCTGTTATAAAGAATATTCAAGGAGGTTTATCTTCTATGATGCCTGAAGCTGATCAATCATTTGGACAAATATCAGATCTATTGTCAACTATAATGAACGATTCTTCACAAATACCAAATACTGAAATTTCAGGAACAGGTATGATCTCTGAGGACTCTATGAAAATATTAGAAGAAGCAAGTATGGTTGTAGAACAAAATATGAAAGATAAATTCCCTGATTTACCTTCCTCTTCTGAAATAGATCCCGAAAGAACAGAAGCCTCAATATATTAAAAAGATTAAGTTCTAATTTGAAGCAATTTTTTCTTCTATTTTCTTTTTTATTCTTGATATAGTGGGATAGCTATACCCTTTTTCTCGATAGTTTTTAATCATTTTTTTCCAATTATCTATTCTCCATTGCGCTTGTTCTTTACTTAACATGTCAGTCTCTTTTTTGATCAAGCTTTTCCTACCTGGAAATAAATATCCTCCACTTTCAGCAGAATATCTATTATATGCAAATCTTAAACCAAATAAAACCATATCTAATGGAAGAGAATTGAAATAGAAAGAAATTTCATCATATGTCTCTTCAGAAACTTTTATATTTATTTCCATTATTTTTACTCCTTAGTTTTTTAAAATATTTCTTTTTTTATTTGTTTCTGACTAGTTTATATATCTTACATAAATTTTTATTTATAAATATAGAAGTGAAAGATAATATATAATAAATAAAAAATTTTATTATATCTAGCCGTTAGTCTAACCGTTAACCACGTATTATTTATATTATCATCTAGTTTACATAAAAAGAACACTTCTAAATATAGAAATAAAATTATTAATAGAATGATTTCTCTTTTTCTCCTTATTTGTCTTTTTTTTAAGATTCTTTTTAAATTATATTTTTATTGTTAATTTTGAATCAAAATTTGTATTTTAATATAATATGTAACTAGTTACATATTATATTATTTGATATTTTCTACCCAATTTGACTAGACAATTAGTTACATAATTAAGTTGTGACTCCTCTACAGAATCATTAAGAGATATTCTTAAACGAGCTTTTCCAAATTCTACTGTAGGATATCTAATTGCTTGGACAAATATACCTTCCTTGAATAAGTCTTTGGAAAAACTAATAGCTATCTTTTCATCTCCTATTATAATAGGAATTATTTGACTGGAAGTAGTTCCAATATTAAATCCTAGTCGAGTTAATTGATCAAAAAACCAATATATTTTTTTAAAAAATTTTTTTTGTATATTTTTATTTTTTTTTAAAAATGAAATGGCAGTAATTGCGGCTACAGCCAAATGTTCTGGAAGTGCAGAGGTATAAATGAATTGTCTTGATTTATTTACTAAGAATTCATTAATTAGATTTGAACTAGCAGCATAACCGCCGAAACATCCCAAACCTTTACTTAAACTACTGATATGAACATCAACATCTTTTGCTACTCCGTAATATTCAGGAATTCCGCCAGAATTTCCAACATCTCCAAAAACAAAGTCAGCATGTGCATCATCTACTATTAAAATTGCATCATGTTTCTTTGCCAATTCAGAGATCTCATTAAGATTTGCTATATCTCCATCCATACTAAAAACTCCTTCAGTGACAATAATCTTTTTTGATTGCGAATTTTTTTGAAGTAAAATTTTTAGATGATTAATATCGTTATGCTTAAAAATTTTGATTTTTTTTAATTTAGATAAGTGACATGCATCTATAATACTTGCATGATTGAGACTATCGCTAAAAATTGTATGTTCAACAGTAGATAAGGCTGATATTACTCCCAAGTTTGCCATATAACCAGTTGGATATACTAGAGCATTTTCAGAATTACGATGTTTTGCTAAAATTGTTTCTAATTTCTCTATATTGATATTGTTTCCGGAAATCAGTCTAGAACTGCATTGCGAAATCTGTTTAAGAGCATCTCTAGTTTTTGTTAAAATAGCAGGTTTTTGCGATAAACCTAAATAATCATTTGAACATAAATTAATAACTTTTTTTTTATTTAGATAAAAAGAATTATTATTACTATATTTTTTAATTTCAGAGATTAACAGTTCTCGATAGATATTTTTTTCTCTATATTGTCGTAATAATTCAGAAATATAATCATACTTTGAGGCCAATTTTTTTTATCATTTCTATGTCTTTATTATGCTTATTTCCACCAGTAGTGAGATATCCACCACTGATTATTCCATTAGCTCCAGCTTGGAGAATATATTCTCCATTGTCTTGAAGATGAACTTCTCTGCCTCCTGCAATTTTTAAAATAGTCTTTGGCATTATAAATCTCCAAACTGCTATTGTTTTAACAATATCCTCATTGGTTAAGAGATTTTTTTTAAACATTAAAGGGGTTCCTGCCCGTGGAATCAATATATTTATAGGAACTTCATCAGGATTTAGATCCGCTATTGAGAACGCTAACTCGAGTCTTTGTAATGGACTTTCTCCCATTCCTATTATTCCACCACAACATAATTCGAGACCTGCTTCTTTAACAATTTTGGCGGTATTCACCCTATCTTCATATTCATGAGTTTTACATATTTGACCAAAATAACTTTTTGCTGTTTCAAGATTGTGATTATATCTTTTAACTCCAAGACTCTTGAGTTTTAGAGCACGTGCTAATGTCATAAAACCTAGTGAAACATTTATTTCAATACCTACTCTTTTTTTAATCTGGGAGATGGATTCACATAATTGTTCAAAATCTTTCTCTGGCGGGGACCGATATGCACAAACCAAACAGAAGCTAGTAGATCCACCCTCTTTTGCAATTCTTGCTTGTTCAACTAATTTTTCAGTCGGAAGAAGAGAATATCTTGAAATTCCAGTATCATAAAATGCTGATTGAGCACAAAAAGAACAATCTTCAGGACAATTTCCTGATTTTGCATTAACTAACGATTCAATATCAACAATATTGCCATTAAATTTGCGAGTTATTATATTGGCACATCTGGCTAAAGTTAGTATATCTTTAGTTAAAAATAAATTTTGAGCTTCATCAAAAGATATTTTATTACCTGCCAAAACTTTTTCCATCATGTTTTCAATAAAAGAGGTTTGGGTATTAGTTATTGATGTATTATTGTTATTCCAGTCCCAATCATTGTTCATCGATAATACTTTTCGAATCTATAATTAATAGTTATTTTTTTTGAAAAGATTTCAAAA
>DATFBJ010000376.1:0-6215 GCA_035253885.1 Nitrososphaeraceae archaeon | reverse complement strand
AATGGGAAAAGTGTTCCCAAAAATAGGGCTCCAGTCTATATTGTGGTATAAATCAAGATTGAAACATAACAAAGAACTATAAAGTGGAAGAGGAATAAATTATCATGTTTTCAGAAATACGCCCAAAGAGTTGTACTTATGGTTGTGGTGTAGAGATATATTGGAATAGTGAAGAGAATACATATTATGAGTTATATTCAAGGAAAAAACATATCTGTCCAAATATAGCAACATATAATAGGGAACCTGCAATTGTTCCTCCAACTACAGCAGCAAAGCCAACTAACTACAATAAAGAATTTCCAATTATAAATGAAACAACAACAACAGCAACGAGAATAAAATCAAAGACGGATAATTCTTTTGAGTTTTTGGAAGGATCTTCAGATACAATCAAAAAAAATTATGAATTTCTTTCTGACATTATAAGAGATTGCAATGGAAAAGTCCATGGAAGTCAATCTCATATATCTAATAATAGTCTGTATTTAATTGTCTATTATGAAGTCCCAGAAGGTCAAAGAGAATATATAAAGAAAAAGATTAGCAACTTTTCGCAATATAAAAATGAAATGGCTTATTCAAGAATACACTAAAAATCTTTAATTTTAATTCCAATTATTTCTATTATCTTCTTTTTTGTAATTGAGAGGACAAAGAAAAATAATTTAAATTCAGATTAACAAATATTCCTTTTTACTATATTTTACTAGACACAATTTTCCAACTCCCAAATCTTCAACTACTACATTTTTTATATTCATTATTCATCAATAGTTTGATCTGGATTAGGAGTTATAATCTCTTCTTTTCCGCAATAAGAACATTTCATTCTATCACCATACATATTCTTAATAGATATTAATAACATAAAAATATTAATGGTAATCAAGAAATGAAATAATTAAAGTCAAACTCAAATAAAATAAAAAAAATTTAGCATTTATAATATATAAACGGTAAATTAATTAATGTAGTAGTTGAAAAAGTATTCTGTGTATTTTATGTATTATTTAGAAGTTGAATTTAATTAGTTTCTTCCTCCGCCTTATGCATTATATGACATGATATGGGATAGTTAAAGTCATTAAAGAACCATATGTATAACAAGAACTGCTAAAATTTTACTAAGTTTATCTAGATCAAAAGAAGTATCTAGAAAAATCATTAATTTTCTGCTTTTAATGTATCAAGAAGTTTTATTAATTCAGATTCATCTTTTACAATAAAGTCTGAAAAGTTAATAGGCCATGGTGTAGGAATAGATTCCTTTGCCAATAGTATGATTTTTTTTCCATTATTTTTAGCTATCAATATTTCCATAGCAGTACCATAACTAGGACTATTTGCTAGCACGACTAATACATCAGACTTATTTACATATTCTAAATCATGATTTACTATTTCACGACAGAGATCTTTTTTATCTCTAAAATCATGAATGTCTGAATAATCCATACCTTTTTCAACCAAATGGTCAACTATATCAAAATTTTTTTCTTTTAATACTTTGTAAAGTTGTCTAATCTCCTCAATACCACCATATCCTATTGAGCCACAAACCATTATCTTCAAATTTCATATTGTTATACTCATAATTACATAATAACATGATACTAATGTTATTTATCAAATATTACTTATTTTTAACACTTAATCTCCATATTTAATAAAAATAAAAATAAAATTATAATAAATTTTTTATTATAATTTTTCTAGTTGAGAAATAGGGATTAAATAATATTATTTCAATTATTAGTTTTTTCAGATAAAAGCGATATTTAATCACTTTTTGAAATATTACTTCAAATAAACAAATAATATTTAGTAAATGTCTACATAATTTTTTCATGCCAATGATCGGAAAAATAGGGAGAATTGTTTCATTATATCAGATATTCAAAAACCACTTCTTGTTATAATATAATTTTGTAAGAATGACGTTTCTGTTTTGAAATAACAAAATGGCTTTATCAATTTTTCAATTATCGTATAAAGTTGATAATTGATTATATACATTTTCATCTTTATTTATCATATTTTTTATATTTATTAATTTTATAGAATATACTTCAAATACTACATGTAGAGTTTTAAAATATCATCTGTAATATTTCGGAACTTTATATGGTATTCCCTTCTGTCTGTACCACTTCCAACACTCAAAATGTAATTCTCGAAGAATATCCATATCTTCTATATCCGTACAAATTCCACAATATAAACAAAAATTCCTTTCAAATCTTTCTTTTTCTGAAAACTCTTGCAGGAAATATCTCATCTTGTATATATTTAATTGTTATAGTGAATCATCAATGTTTTTATTGTGTTATTGATTTTCACTTTGTACATGAAATTTCTCAAATCTAAAATACTACAAATTTTTCTTTTGTACGAATAATAATTCTTAATATGTCTGATATGAATTCATGATCCTTTAATTAATTTAAAGACATGATCTCGTTAATGTTATAGGAGTTCTGAAGGCTTCAAGCATGACATGTAATTGGGATCGGAAAACTATTATTTATTAATTATTAATTCGATAAGTTATTTCAAGATCTAACACAAAAATAGGAGAATATGGAAAGAGAATTAGTGCTAATAAAATTTGAAATCTTCGATAAAGTACGATCTATTACTTTTCTAATATGATAAAAGCAAGTAATGATAAAAAATGCCATCATAAAAACTGAACTATTTGGTCAAGTAATAGGGTGTAATACCTTTCTTTTGAAATTTATTATTATTCTTAATAGTTTTATAATTTTTGTGGAGTTGTTATCAGTTTTCCAAATAATTGTGATTCCATCATTTTTATGTGACCCATTACCATATTTTCAAAAGGATATACTGTATCTATTATTACTTTTATTTTTCCTTTACTTGTCCATTTAATAACTTCATCTAGTTCTGCACGACTTCCTTGGGTAGATCCAAGAATATTTAGACCTCTAAAGAAGAGATATCTCAAGTCTATTTCTGAATCATATCCTGTTGTTGCTCCTGTAGATACTAAAGTTCCACCCATATTTAATAGGCTAACTTCTTTTGGAAATACAGATTTACCTATATGTTCAAAAATAATATCTACGCCTCCTTGATTATTTTTTAAATTTCTAACTTTCTTGTACCAATCAGGTTCTCTATGATTTACAACTTGATCAGCACCTAATTCAAGACATTTATCCATTTTTTCCTGTGAACCAGCCGTTGCAATAACATCACAATTGAATAACTTTGCAATCTGAATACCTGTTATTCCCATACCACTTGCGCCTCCCATAATCAAAACAGTTTGCCCTGGTTGAATATTAGCTCTAGTAACTAACATGTGCCAAGAAGTTACTCCCACCATAGAAATAGCTGCTGCATCTTCAAACGAAACATTATCAGGAATTTTTGTAACATTGACTTCTGGTAAATATGTATATTGAGCAAATCCTCCCCATAAAGGACCTGTTTGAAAACCCCATACTTGTCTATGACGACAATCATATTCTTTTCCAGAAGTACATTCCTTACATATTCTACAGGTTAAAGTAGAATGCCCAACTATTCTATCTCCTATTTTAATATCTAAAACATTTTCTCCTACATCTACTACTGTACCTGAAACATCACTTCCAGAAATGTGAGGAAGAGGAATTTTGATTGGTTCTCCCCATATTCCCCATAGATCATCATAATTATAAGAAGCTGCTTCAACTTTTATAAGAACTTGGTTATGCTTGATTTTCGGGATTTCTATCTCTTCTATTTTTACCACTTTTCGTGGATCCTTGTTGTGCTCACGATATACAGCTGCCTTCATATCAATATAAAAAATAGAAAACAATAAAAAAATTTACATAAACTCCGTATCTAAAGGAATAGGATCTATATTTGTCTCACCATTTCCATATTGTTTGTTAGTATTCTTAAGAAGGTTCATTTTCTAACTTTCTCCAAAGAATTCTTAAATTTTGTAGGCATTTTTGTTAGAGGACCCCCCAACATTATCTTCCACCCGCTGGTATATGCGCTCAATTAGTTAGCCGGCTCGGAAGTGTGTGAACTGTTTTTGACACAATTTTGTAGTTCAAGTTTAAGTAAATATAGATAGAATAGATTAAACTATAAATGAAGAGCTGTAGAGATTTACTTTTTATAAATAAATGATTATTAAATTATAAATATTATATAGTAGATTATAAATATTATATAGTACAAGAATCACAGATATGTATTTTTATCCAGCACTAATTCAAAAATCTATAGATACTTTTTCTAAATACTATGAAATTAGATATTTCTATAATTCTATTTATTTTAATTCTTTCTTAAATGCCATTAGAGAAGTAAACCAAAAGGAGAATATAATAAAAGAGAGACAATCAACAAATGAAAATATTTTGTTAAAGACATGGTATCAAAATGTGGAGAGAGAATTTGATAAACAACTACGATCAAATAATTTTGTAAATTTATTAGATAAATATGTCAATAGTAGTTTAGAGCTATTTAATGATATATATAATAATGGCTTCATAAATCCTCAATTAATATATCATGATTTTTTTGATTTTTATCTAAAGTATTTCTATTCACCATTCATATCTATTTCAAAAGAATTAAAATTAGCTGATCATAAAATAATATTTCAAAAAAATTCTACAAAATTATTACATTATATAAATAATAATACTCATCAACAAACAAAAGGATCTGAAAATAATAATAATAATATATTACTTATTATTTATGCACCAATTAATCGTTTTCATATATTAGACCTTAATCCTTCAAAGAGTGTAGTAGGAACTTTATTAAATAATGGCATTGATGTTTATCTGTTAGATTGGGGCTATCCAGATAAAAGAGATAATGATTTAACATTAAAAGATTATATTGATTATATAGATGATGCAGTTGATGCCATTATACAAGATAGATCATTAACATCATCTTCATCATCACTAATAAAAATATCAATTTTAGGATATTGTTGGGGAGGACTTAATTCACTTATTTATACTGCTGTTGCTAATAATCAAAAAAATATTGATAAATTGATACTTATGGCTACGCCCATAGATTTCAGTAAAGATAATACTACAGTTTCACTATGGTCAAAATCTATAGATACTGATAAAATAATTAAGACATTTGGTCACTTTGATGGATATCTTTTAGACTTTGTATTTAACATGCGAAATCCAGCCAACTTTGTAAAATATTTTACTTTATGGAAAAATTTAGACAATAAAGACTTTATAAATACTTTTTTTGATGTAGAAAAATGGCTTCATGATACTCCTCCAATTCCAGGAGAATTATATAAAAAAATAGTAAACGATTGCTATAAGAATAATCTCTTAATTACAGGGAATATGAAATTAGAAGAAGAAGATGATGAAAAATTACTAGAACAAGAAGATGATAATAATGATAACAATAAAATAAATATCAATAAAATTACCATACCTGTTTTATCAATAATAGCAGAAAAAGATGATCTTGTTTCACCAATGTCTTCCATTGCTATCGATGAGTATATATCAAGTAAGGAAAAAAAGGTTTTCAAGCATCCTGGAGGTCATGTCTCTCTTTGTATAAGCGATACAGCTCATAAAGAATTATGGCCCAAAGTATCTAATTGGATAAAATCAAAAATATCATAATATAATAACAGTAATTTTTTATTCATTAATAGCATTATTTAGTTTCTCTTGTGGTAACTCTTGTATGAGGGGAGATGGACTACAATATGGCGGACAAATTTCTTCACTAATAATTATGCCATTGTTATTATCATCTAATGTTGGTAGCGATTGATTTTGTCTTTGCTCTGCCTCTTTTTCTCCTTGTGCAAACACATTTTCAAATATTGTTGGTATTCCTGCTGCAATTATAGCAAATACAATAAAAGACGTAATTACTATTGAATTCAATTTTGAATCCATACTGCCTTTAGTTTATCCAATTATTTAATATTTATTTTTCCAATTTCAATAGCAAGTCTTCTATATTTGCATTATTTTTGAATTAAATCTTGAAAATGTTATTGAACCCTACTAGTATATGGGCTCAGAGGTGTGTGAACTGTTTTTGACACAATTTTGTAGTTCAGATTCAAAAATGTTTTAAAAAAATAGATAAATTTGATATAATATATAATATTTTTATAATGAATTATTACTATAGGGCAAGAACTTAAATAGAACGCAATCATA
>DATFBJ010000375.1:0-3838 GCA_035253885.1 Nitrososphaeraceae archaeon | reverse complement strand
AGTCTTCTTTATTAATTTAATTATGAATAACATTGTTGTAATTAATATGTCACAAATAGCAAAAATAGGTAAAAATGTGGATGTAACTTTTTATTATAACATGTATAAAATAGATAATAGATAATTTTTTATATATTTAATATAGATTACCAACAAATTATTTAGTGGTTTACAATAAATTATCTTCTTCTTATGATATCTTATTAGGAGTCATAGCCTCTATCTAAGTGGGTTACTATATTAAATAAAATGTTAATAGATAGAGATTTAAGAGAGGATTTTATCTTTAGTTAAATTTGTAACTTCATTTTTTAACATATCTATATCTACAGGTTTTTCAATTATTTTATCAATGCTCCTCATATACGAGTTATCTTTTAAAAGATCATCCTTCACATATGCACTAACAATCATAGTTTTAATATTTGAATTGGAATCTTTTTCTCTTATTTTCTTTATTAAATCTAAGCCCGACATCTGAGGCATTTTATAATCTGTTATAAGTAATGAGCAATTAGAAATATTGTCATTCTTGTTAAGATAATTTAATGCTTCGACAGGATTATCAAAAGAGACTATTTTGTAACCATCAGATTTTAAACATTCGCTATAGAGAAAAAGTATGTCTTTCTCATCATCTACTAATAATATGTATTTGTTATTATTATTCAAAGATGTTATAGTAATATAATTACTTATCCTACTAATATCTTTATAATTTTTAACTAATTCTAATAAACTATTAGGAATTTTTCTTATGTTACAATAAAAAGAATTTTCTGAGGCCAAAATATTATATTTCGTAAAATGGATTTGTTAATATTTGAAAAATCTATAATTAAAAAGTGATATCTGTTTTGTATATAATTCTGGATATTAAGTCAAGTAAATATAAAAAATAACATTTAGATATTTTAGGTATTATTAATTGGAAGACTAAATGTAAATGTTGATCCTCTAACTTCGTTTCTTTCATCATCCATATTATTATTTATAGCAGATATTCTGCCACCATGCATTTCAATTATCTTCTTGGAAATAAATAATCCTAAGCCTGTACCACCTGTCATGGATTTAGTGGCAAATTTTGTAAAAAGGTTTGGCAATATCTCTTGATGTATACCTGTTCCTGTATCTTTTATACTAACTAGAATTTCATCATTGTCATTTATATCATCTTTTTTTCTTTCATCAACAATAACAGTAATACTACCTTCATTTGTGAAATTGAAGGCATTGTTTAACAGGTTATAAATTACTTGACTAAGCCTATTTCTATCAGCCGCTACAATTATTTCATCATTATTGTTATCATGATAGAATTCATAAGATAATTTTATATTCTTGTTATTTTCTACAATCTTTTGTTCAAAGTCTCTTAAAATATCTGTTATCATCTTTTTCAGATCAAATTTTTCTTTCTTTAAGAAGAAAGAGCCACTTTCAATCTTTGCGACATTTAAAATATCTTCTGCAAGTTTCTTGAGTCTTTTTGAATTTCTGATAATAATATCCAAAATTTCTTCATCTTTTTCTATATTTGTCTCCCTATCTCGAAGTATCTCACAGAGTCCAAGTATTGGTTGTATAGGAGTTTTTAGTTCATGTGCTGCTACATTTATGAATTCATCCTTTAATTGATCTCTATATTTTAGTTCTTCATTTGTCTTTTCAAGTTCATTTTTTAATACATTTTGTTTATTGATATAGTTTTTTATAGAGGTTACCATAGAATTGAAGGATTCTGTTAGAACTGAAAGTTCATCAACACCATTACCTTTGCTTTTAATTACTACGTTAAGATTTCCATTTTTTACTTCAGATGTTGCATTAGTGAGGGCAAATATAGGTTTTAATATTTTTCTTACAAGGTAAAGTACAAAAGCAGCAGTAACTCCAATATTGAATAAAGCAAACAGCTGTTGTAAAAATATTGTGTTTTGTGAACTATTTTTCGCATATTCTCCTAATTTTGTGACTAGTACATCGGATGAATTTATTAAAGGTAATGCACCTGTTTCAAATATTGTTTTTATAATTTTGCCTATTTCTGATGACGTTAATGATGATGTTGCTATTTCTGATGTTACTTCTACTACTGGAGTAATTATTTGATTTTGTTTTAAGATATTATTTGATAATATTGTTTTTAGAAAAATCCATTTTTGATATATGCTATCCCAATCCTTAGAGAATTCAGATGGCAATGGTTTTAGATCAATATCTGATATCTTTCCACCTTGCTTTAATGTCAGTATGTTTGATTCTAATTCATTAATAGCAGCATTAATGTTAGAAGTACCACTACTATTTTCTATAAAATATTCTGCGGTATTAAACATAAGATTGGATGTAAGAAACCGGTTCTTACCTGCAATATTTATTGAATTTCCTAAATAAGTCATTTGTGATTGGTAATACGAGAGTATAAGTAAACTAATAATAATAAAAAAAATTTGAATAAAAACTAATATTCCTATCTTTAAACCTATTTTAGAATGTATGAATTTTAAAGTATTACCAAAGTACTTTGGCATGACAATATATATATAAAGATCTATTTGTGGATATCCATCTATTTATTCTTTTGATAAATAAACTATTTTATTAAAATAATAAGAATTTGTAACAATGATTAAAGATAAAAAATAATTTTTCATTATTCTTTTATTTTTGATTTACAATCAAATAATTTTATTGTCATAGACAATTCAATGTTAAAATTAAATTTTATATCAATTCTTAGACACCTCAGTTTACCAATAAAATTTCATAATCCATATAAAAGATATTAGATAAAGATAAAACTATTTAGAAAATCTCTAATAGTAAATTTCATGACTATGAAGATGATAATAAGGTGATATATAATATAGTATAGAATCTGTCTTTTCTGACTATTTTGACAGTTTTTCTGACTTAATTGACAATTATTTTGACTTATTTGACTCTTCTTTAAATGTATTAATGTGAAATAATAATATGCCCAGAATTATCTCCAGATGAAAAAATCTCCATAATTGGAGATGGCTTGATGGAGAAACTAGAGAAGACATTGCTATAAAACACAATATTGCTGTGATAACCGATCTATATTATGCTGAATGTCAATAATTAATAATTATGTAAAAACCATAGCCATCTATATAATGAATACCACTTCTGAAATATATAGAAGGCTATGGTAATGAGGAATTAGAAGTTAGATCCAAAGAGATTCAATACCTTATTTACAAATTAGTAAAATATTAGGAAGAGGATAAGGAGAAGAAATGAAATGCTATTATTGTATGGAAAAAGTTAAAGAATCATATCAGCACCGACATTTAATGCATAAAACAGAGAAAGGGGATACTTATCATGTTTGTGCAGATCCTGATTGCGATTGGATTTATGTTCTAAATGAAAATATGATTCATACTTTAAATGATAAAGAGATTTACTATTGTCAACTGTGTAGGGAGAAGAAGAAATGAGTTCTCATTGTAACATTGTTTCTAATAATTCTACCATAATTCATATCTAGATAAAAATAGGAATAAGAAAAAGAAAAAATGACTGCTATTGATATTATAACTAAAAGATATTTTGTAATGACTGACAAAAATAGAGAACAGGTTCTAAATAAATATAAACATAAATGTATCCATTGTCGTCAAGAAGCTAAAAAAGAAGATGATTTAGATGTTTACATATTTAATATTAATATGAAACCTCATACTATTGTACCATTATGCAAATCATGTCATGATGAATTAATGAGATATGTATAGAAGATGATGATAAAGATTAAGAGAAATAGTCAGCAAGAATGAGCTCTTTAGCATTCTGTTCAAAG
>DATFBJ010000374.1:0-3357 GCA_035253885.1 Nitrososphaeraceae archaeon | reverse complement strand
TTATTACTTTGGTAACAAAAAATTTTTTAGTTCGCTTTCACAAATTTATAAATATATGTTATTATATATTTTAATCCTAAAAATTAAGATAAACAACAAAAAAGGTAAAATATATTGTTAAAAAAAATAATAATTTTTATTATTTCTAAAAAAAGAATCAATAAATAACCTCAGGTAAAAAATTTGATCATTTTTCTTAAAATCTGTATTTTTGCTATCAATATTAAAGGAAGTGGCATGGTTGTTCATTTAAAAGATTAGCATTAGTAGTAGATATCAAAAAAATAGTAATTAGTTTAGATTATGCTATACTACTATTAATTTTATGGAGAGAAGGATTATTATTTTTCTTTGCAATTTTATTCAATGAACTTTCAAAATTTTTCATAGCTATTTCTAGTTGTTGTTCTTCTTCATCTTTTTTATCATTAGTGTCGAATTTTTCTTTTATTCCTGATGGATGTTCGATATTAGTAGTATCTTTTTCTTTAGTTGACTTTAGTTCTTTAGCTATAATATATTCTCTTACTGCGGCAATAGCTGCAGCATTAACCAAAGCTTCTATATCTGCACCAGTATATCGATCTGTTAAATCTGCTAGTTTGTCTATATTAACATCTGCACCTAAAGGTTTCTTTTTTAAGTGTATTTGCAAAATTTGTTTTCGAGCATCTTTATTAGGTATTGGTATTTCCAAAAGGCGATCAAATCTTCCAGGTCTTAATAGTGCCTCATCAATAATATCGGGCCTATTAGTAGCACCTATAATTACTACTCCTTTGAGATCTTCCAGGCCATCTAGCTCAGTCAACATTTGACTAACTAATCTTTCTGTTACATGTGAATCTCCTCCATTAGTTCCTGATCTTCTTGGAGCAACTGCGTCTATTTCATCAAAAAATATAACACAGGGAGCTGCCTGTCTTGCCTTTCTAAATACCTCACGAATACCTTTTTCAGATTCACCTACCCATTTTGATAATAGCTCTGGACCTTTTATACTAATAAAATTTGATTCAGATGTTGATGCGACGGCTTTAGCTAATAGTGTTTTGCCTGTTCCAGGTGGTCCATACAATAGTATTCCTTTAGGAGATTTTATATCTGCCTTACTAAAAAGATCTGCATGTTTAAGTGGCCATTCTATTGCTTCTTTTAATTCTTCTTTAACATTATTTAATCCTCCTACATCTTTCCAATCTATATTTGGCTTTTGTACTAAAACTTCTCTCATTGCAGATGGATGAACATCTTTTAGCGCATCATCAAAATCTTGGGTAGTTACTTTGATTTTATTTAATACATTTGCTGGAATTTTTGTTTCTTTTAAGTTTATTTCAGGTATAATTCTTCGTAATGATCGCATTGCAGCTTCTTTTGCAACCATTTCCAAGTCTGCTCCAACAAATCCATGAGCAACTTTGGCATAAGATTTTAAGTCTATATCCTTTTCCAATGGCATTCCTCTAGTATGAATCTGAAGAATGTCATAACGTCCTTCTTCATCTGGAATACCTATCTCTATTTCTCTATCAAACCTACCTGGACGCCTTAAGGCAGGATCAATTGCATTTGGTCTATTTGTAGCAGCAATTACGACAACTTTACCTCTTGTCTTGAGTCCATCCATTAAAGTCAAAAGTTGTGAAACTATTCTTTTCTCAACATCACCCGATACTTCTTCTCTTTTTGGTGCTATTGAATCAATTTCATCTATAAATATAATGCTAGGGGCATTTTCCTGTGCTTGGTTGAATATTTCTCTTAATTTTTCTTCGCTTTCTCCATAAAATTTGCTCATTATTTCTGGTCCACCGATTGAATAGAAATTAGCGTTCGTCTCATTAGCAACTGCTTTTGCAAGTAAGGTTTTTCCAGTTCCAGGAGGACCATGCAAGAGAACACCTTTTGGGGCCTCTATTCCAATTTTATCAAAGAGCTCTGGATGTCTTAATGGAAGTTCAATCATTTCTCGTACTTTTTGTACTTCATTTTTTATTCCTCCAATATCCTCATATGTAACTCTATCAATTTTTTTGTTTTGAACTGATATATCTGATTTAGATCCAATTTTGAATTTAGTATTTGAATTTATTAGTAATGCTTTATTTTTTGGTTTTGTAGATACTACTATGAAACCTATACGTCTTCCCATTATATTAAAAAGTAGTACATCATCTTTGGCAACTACTCTTCCATCTAATTTCTCAGAAAAGTAGTCTTCTAATCCAACTATATTAAGATCTTCAAGAGGAGACATTATAATTTCCTCTGCATTTTCAACATTGACCTTTTGTATATTTATCTGATCATCTATTCCAATTGAAATATTTTCTCTAGTATATCCATCTATTCTGATCAATCCTTTGCCGTAATCATTTGGGTTACTAGACCAAAGTAAAACATAGCTTTTTTTAGATGAAGTCTCATTGGCAAGTTCTAAAACATCACCTGTTGCAAGATTATATTCTTCAATAATCTTAGGATCAATAAGTGCAACTCCTCGTCCTACAAATTTAGAAAAGGTTTCTGCAACTTTTAGTGTAAATTTATTATTATGATAATTATTATTCATTTAAATCACTACTCCTTTTTTTATTATAACAATATTATTAACAAAAATAAAGAATTTAGAATTTTATTCAACTTTTATCTCTTTAGCTTTGGATTTGGGCTGTTCTTTTGCTTTAATTTTTAATTCTAAAATTCCATTTGTGTATGTAGCTTTGGCTGAAGTATTATCTAATTCTATATCGAATGGAATCTCTGAAAGATATTTTTTATCTCCATGTTCTGCCCTTATTGTAACAGTCTGTTCTGAAATACTTACTTTGATATCTTCCTTAGTTACTCCTGGCATTTCGGCTGTAATTATATATGTGTTTTCTTTATCATTGAAATTAGTATCAACTAATGGGTTCCTAATTCCACTTTGTTCTATTAATCCTTTCATAGTAGGTCTAATATTCCCAAATTCCTTAACTTGAGGCCTTCCATTAGGACCTACAGTAATTTGATATCCATAATAATATGGAAAATTACCTTTTAATGGCTGTATGTCGCCTTCCCTTACTGTCCTAAACATCCTGTTTAACATTTCTTCTGCTGTTGCAAATTCTATATCCAAGTCATCAAATAATTTTCTAAAACTAAATGGTTCTTTCCACATTCTTATCATCTTACAATATGTAACAACTATGACATTTATAAATTTTTCTGACAATAAATACTAAAATTTTATAAGGACAACCTAATTATGCTTGGAGAAATTTTTAATCAAAATAGATAAAATGAGAGATTTAGATATTTTTTGTTAATTATATCATTATAAATTCTAATGATAAAAAAATATTTTTA
>DATFBJ010000373.1:0-6276 GCA_035253885.1 Nitrososphaeraceae archaeon | reverse complement strand
GAGCCAGACGCTCTACCTGGCTGAGCTACGAACCCTCTTATATTATCAAAAATATCATTATTTATATCAACCTAAAAAATTTATGGATTTAAAAACTCAAGCATATCCTCGATCAGATTATTATTTTTAAAAATTCTTTTACTAGCTATTGCTACTGAAGTTAACAGGGAAACATCTGTTGAAGGAATATACTGATATAATCTAGATCTTAATTTGTTCAATTTGACTATATCTGATTTAATATCTCCCGCTTGTTTCTTATCAACATTCATTCGGGAATAGGAGTACAAAGAGGGATTTTTGGGATAGTAAAAGGATGGAGCGTTTTCTGGATAAAGTGTGGATGGGAAATATTCAGGAACAGATCTAATAGGATAGTTAACTTGAGTAATTTTTTCATTCGAATTAGAATAGAATTTATTATTTTTTACTTCATTTATTTTAGAATTTTGATAAAGCGATGTCTTTCCTTTGATATTTGATAATCCGACTCTTTTTGTACTAGAAATTAATTTATTATTTCTGTTACTTTGCCTTTTCATCTTCTTCTCATTTTGTGATATATTACTTCTACCATGAGTTTTCATATGCCGCTCTAAATTCCATTTGCGAGAAAATTCAATTTCACAATGAGTACATTTATACATTGTTTTCAAATTCTTCCAACCTTTAGAAAGTTTGCTTTTAAAGCTTTCTATGAAGGATAATTAAAAATAATTCTAAAATAATCTCTCATTGTATTTTAAAGAGTGACTCAGAGTAACTCTGAGTCACTCACTAATCTACCACAGAAAACAAAATTGTTTTATTTAAAATGCAATGAAAAAATATTAAAAAGTGCTAATGTACTTTTTGTTGAGTAGTAGCTTCTTGTTGTTTATTTTCAAATAAACTAAGTATTGTTTCAGAAACTGAGCAATTCAATCGTTCTTTTTCTTTTAGAATTTGTCTATATGCATCAAGTGTTATATATACCGGAATAGACCCTGTTCCTTCAAGTAAAGCTTTAACTCTATAAAGTCCATTCTCTATTCCTCTTTCTGCTATTTTCTTTAATTTTACCTTGTCAATAAATCCACCTAAAGGTCCCATTGGCATATCATAATCCACTTTAATCCCAGTCTTTGTAGATTTTTCATCCATTTCTTTGAATTCTACTTCAATCTGCCAACTTTTGAAAGGTCCTTCGATCATTTTTGCTACAATTTTTCGATGAGGAATATAGTCAATAGTTTCGCAATCCCATTCTAATCTTTTGCCGTCAAAATCACCACTGATTCTAAAAATAGTTCCTACTCCAAAACCATTTTTGACCTCAATTGGAATAATATTAAGACCCATGTTTTCTGGAAATTGGTCAGCCATATGTTCAGGTCTTGCAAAATATGTAAAAACTTCACTAACAGGTGAGTTAATTGTGATAGACTTGCTGATGGTAGTCATTATCCTATCTTATGGTGATAGTCAATAAAGTGAATTTAAAGGTTTCTTATATTTATCAATTATTGTTATGCTAATTATCATAAACTAGTTTGAAACTCTATTGAAAAATGTATATATATATTATATTTGTTTTTAGGATTGGGTTTATGCAATAGGATTACCATTTACTATTTCATCCAGGCACTTGATTATGTCTTGTTTAGTTACTTCTTTTGGATTATTGTCTAAATGACCTCTATCAGGCATTATTACATCGGCAGCTTCATCTAATGGTTGTTTTAATTTTAATGGTTCAAATTTTAATTTTTGACAAATTCTCTTAAACCTTTCATAAAATATAGATTCGTTAAATTTATGCGCTACAGTTGTGCAAGAAGATAAGGCATATCCATGTGGAACACCTTCATTAGAAAATACATATGATAGAGCATGTCCTAAAGTAGTAGATGAATTTCCAAAGCCGATTCCAGATAACATTGCCCCATAAGGAAGTAACTGATGTTTATCATTTATTATAGCATCTTCCAATATATCAAAGGCTTCTTTACAAAAGAACCTAGTAAAAGGATTGCCAATCTTACTATCGTATCCCTCTGATGCTTGTGCAGCTGCATCACAAGCAGAATTTCGCATTATATTAAATGGCGTACCAGGTAGAAAATAAGGATCTACAATGGCTGCATCAGCCAAAAAAGCTTCATCTTGTAGCAATTTTTTCTTATGCTCAAAGCTGATAACTGCATAAGTTGTCATTTCAGCTCCTGTTCCAAAAGTTGTTGGAATAAGTATTTTAGGTATACTAGTTAATTTGCTTAAATATTTACAGATATCCATTGAGCTACCTCCTCCTAAACCAATATAAGTTGAAATATTCTTGCCTTCAAATTCCTTCTGTATTTGTTCTACTGTTTCTATAGCAGGATCGGGTGTAGCCTTATCATAAATTTCATAATTTGTTATTCCCATATATTCGATCCATTTGTTATATATTTCTGGTGTTGTTGTAGTAATTATTAAAGAATTTTTTGGATAATCAAATTCTTGTGCAGCATTTTCTCCGAAAACTATTTTTTTCGGCATCATTACTTTCCACATGATAATCAAAAAGAAGAACTCAATTATTTAAATTTAAATTTATAGCCTGCAGTTTCTCAAAACCTTATTTGGAGTAACTTATTCAAAAATTACAACAAGTGTCAATAAAAATAAATTTTTAATTTATAGATTCAAACAAAGATATTATTAAATTTAAATTCGTTTTAAGATAATATGTGGAATTTTTTCAAGTTCAAAGATAATGAAAAGAGAAAAAATACAAAAAAAAATAGCAAAGCAGAAGTAAAAGAAGAAAAAGAAGAAAAAGATATAGAAGAAGAAGGAGAAAAAAGAGAAGAGCAAGAAGGAGAAGTTAATCTAAATCCTATTGAAAGTTCTAATGGATGTAATAAAAATATGTTTTCAATTGCTGACTTTCCTGAAAGAATTAATCAAATAAATAAAGCACATCCATTATTAAAACAAAAAGAGAAAATAATTTTAAATCAAATTTTAGAATCCTTAAAAAGAGGAAGACAAAAAGATTCGAAACGATATTTTAACGAATTGAATAAAATTAGAAAAGATTTGAATACTCTAGAAATTTCCAAAAAAGTGATTGAACAGACTTCCATTAAATTATCACTCATTCATGATATTAGTGATACATTAGATGTTTTAGGACCTATTTTAAAAGAAAAGAAGGAGGAAACAAAAGAAAATAACAGTATTTATGAAAAAAATGAAAACAACAACAGGGAAGGAATGAAAACATTTGTAAAAACAATGACTGAAAATATTCTTCGAAATAACTATAAAGAGATTGATGTTCAATCAATAGATGAAATTGATAAAGTATTTGAAAAAATCATGACTGAAAAAGAGACCTAATACTGTTTATATTATTATTAAATTATTATAATTTTGATTATAATTAGATATTATAGATTTATTTTGAATTATTCTTTTTGTATGTTTTTAGATTCTTTGTCTCATTTACATAACTATTAATCATTTACTTTTTTCTAATTTAATAAATTTAATTTATGAAAATATTTAAATTTAGCCCTTACCTGGCATATAAAGAAATATGAATATATTATGATAACTAAAAATCTATTTATCTTTTTAAAAATTTGAAAAATGAATTAAAATTTAATGGAATTAATTGACCATTAAAAAAATAATTGATATATTGTTCTTTATAGTAAATCTATATTTAGTATATGATTAAAATTCCATATAATTTTCAGTTATTTAATACCAAAATTTGATACTTAATACTGATATAAGATTTTGACCTTATTTTGTTAGGGTAATAGAAGAAAGGAGAGCAGCAGGTGATATTTGAATGTCAAATGCAAAAATCATTGTAATAGATGATGATGAAGATATCAATAATCTTTTTAAACTATATTTAGAACATGATGGTTTTCAAGTTGATTCATATACAGACCCGATAGATGCATTGTACTTTTTTAAAAAAGGTAAATATGATCTGGTTTTACTTGATTTAAAAATGCCACAGATAGATGGTATTTCTATGTTTCAAGCATTAAAGAATAGAGATAATGAAGTTATTATCTGTTTGATTACTGCAGATACTTCTTTTTTAGAACAAATGAAACAAAAAATCCCCAATATAGAAAAATATGTAATTTACAAGCCAATTCTCCTTAAAAATTTAAAAGAAAAAGTTCAAGAACTAGTATTGGAGCGAAGAATTTAGTTTTACAGTAAATGGTTAATTCTAATGATGTAATTGATATGAGACCAATCAATTTTGTTATCTTAAAAATCCAAGAGAAGTTTATTGCGAGAACTTGTTTTGTTAAAATAAAGATATAATTGTGTAAAAATTAAAAATTATATTTTGTTTACATTGAAAAACTATTTTTACAATTAAAACTATAAAATATTTTTCCTAATGATATTATCTTAAAGATATAATTATATGCTTTTTATAACAATTTTCATTCATGAGAACGTTTATTGCTGTAGACTGTAACAATAGAGAAAAAATATCTAACCTACAGCAAAACATTTTAAAATCCTATCCTAGTTTTGATTTTTTGCTAAGACCAGTCAACATCGAAAACCTTCATTTTACGTTATTTTTCTTTGGAGAAATTGAGAATAAACAACTAGAATTAATTACAAATAAAATGAATGAAATAGTATTTGAAGAATTTGAAATAAACTATAGAAAAATAGGAGCTTTTCCGTCTTTTAAATATCCAAAAGTTATTTGGATTGGCCTAGATAATCAAAGTGAAAGAAAATTAAATTCACTTTTTGACTTGGTGAAGTTCAAAATGGAGCAAATAGGTTTTAGACCAGATAAACAATTCAAACCTCATTTGACAATATTTCGTATTAAGAGGCCCATAGTAAATTTAGAACAATATTTAAACAAATACAATAATGATGTTTCCATTGACTTTTCTGAAAAAATCGATAAAATTCATATCAAAAAAAGTGAATTATTTGCCTCTGGACCTGTTTATTCTAATATATTAACAATTTTTGCAAAATAATAAACTGAAATAGAGAAGAAATGAGTTATAAAGAAGATAGCAAACAAAAATATCAAGCCAATGATATTGAAATTGAGAAAATAACATCCACAGTTTTAGATCTTATTCAACCTTCTACTAAAGATTTACAGAATGTAAAATCAATAGAAAAAGAAATAAAAGATGAAATTAAAAAATACAAAATTCCTCAAATAGTAGAAGTCAAGACTGGAGGATCTTTTGCAAAAGGTACGAATTTAAAAAATGACATGGATATAGATATTTTTATTATAATTGATAAAGATGTAAATGAACAAGATTTTGAACGAATAGCATTGGATGTTGGATTTAAGGTCTTAAAAAAGTACAATCCTATCACACGTTACTCTGAACATCCATATGTAGAAGGTTTTGCATATATAAATAAGAAGAATACAGAACTGATTAGGTTAAATATTGTTCCTTGCTATAACGTAGAGAAAGGATTATGGAAAAGTGCTGCAGACAGGTCACAATATCATACAGAATATATGCAGAAAATGCTTAAACCCAGTCAAAAAAACGAAATTCGAATATTAAAAGCATTTTTAAAAGGAATTGGAATTTATGGTGCTGAATTGTCAATTTCTGGATTTAGTGGATATGTTACTGAAGTATTAGTATTAAAATATGGAAATTTTAAAAATGTTATTAAAAAGATTGCAACATTAAAAAAGAAAGGTGAAATAATTTCTATAGAGAAGATTTCCAATGCAAATATTTATAAAAAATTTCAAAGTCCGATAATAATAATTGATCCTATAGATCCCAATAGAAACTTAGGAATGGCAATTTCTTCAGAAAGCCTATCAAGATTTATTTTTGGAGCAAGAACATTTCTGGCAAATCCATCTATAAAATTTTTTAACATAAATATGAAAAAAAATATGAAAAATATTGAAAATGAACTTGAAAATGTTGTAGAACTATTACCAAATATTGTAGTTTTAGAATTTAATTATAGAATAAGAAGCTGCGATATAATATGGGGTCAATTAAAAAAATTTACAAAATCTATCGCACGTCAGTTGACTGATAACGAATTTACTGTAATAAAGAATGAATGCTATATAAATAATACAAATTCTGCAAAACTAATATTTTTATTAAAATTTACAAAGCTTTCACCTTTTTTTGAAAAATGTGGTCCTAGTATTTTTATGGAGAAAGAAGTTCTCCAGTTTGTAAAAAAAAATAAAGAAAAATCGCCAATGTTATGGATAGGAGATGATATGAAATTATC
>DATFBJ010000372.1:0-3476 GCA_035253885.1 Nitrososphaeraceae archaeon | reverse complement strand
TTGTAATTATTTTTAATTAATATTATAATATTATATAAAAAAATATAATATTTAGAAGGCTAATGAAATTATCATCAATGATTATCATTGATGATTAAATAATAAGTTTTTGATAAAATAGTTGAGTAATGTATCTCTTTGATTTAAAAATAAAGATAATAAGAAAATTATTGATTAAGTTATTCTCAGATAAAATCTCACTAGAAAAAAGATCAAGATAATAGAAAATTACTTTTTTGATTCTACTAGTATTTGGAATCTGATATCTCTAAAGAAAGTTGTTTTTTAGAATTTATTGAAATAGTAATATTATTTAGAATAATTTTTTGTTCTTCTTTTGTTGCTATTTTAGTTAATTATATTTTATCTTTTTCTTTGGTTATGGTGATCTTTTGTTATCTTCTTATATTGTAATTGAAACGAACTTTATCCAAAAATTCTGTTATTATCTATTATAATTCGAGTTTAGAAGATAACTCTTTCTTTTTTAATTTTCAAAATATATTATGATTATGTAATCAATTTCAGTGATCATTTGATATTACAATTCAAGTATTTTTAGAAATTGTTTTTTTATGTTTTTATTCAAAAAATAAAATTTAATAAATAGAATTTTATCAAGCACAAATTATATTTACAGAAAATGATATTGATAAATGTAATTTACATATTGATGAAAGTAGTTGGAATTATCTATACTATAAGTGATGAGGATAGTGATAACATTGTCGAGGATTCAGAATATACAAAATATAAATAATTTAATATTCTATAAAATTTAGCATTGTTAACAATATTATATCTTTATGTAATTCTAAAGTTATATTGATTGATTTGAAATAAGATTACTTCTCCAATTGACAATACTATATGATACTACTATCTATGGGTATTGCCATTGGCTATATAACTTAAAGAAATCATTAGATCAATTATTATCCCAAAGAAAAATATTCTGCAATTTTATCTTCTTTTATACATAATTAAAGTCTAATTTTGAATTCTAAGATTGTAGTTCAATTTAGAAAATTAAATTTAGTAGTAAATGCACTAGTTATTGTTGATTTTCCCATATAATACAGTTTGTTTGATGATAACTTCTAATTTTATGGTAATAGATTTTACTAAGTAAATTATATTAATATCTTTTTTACATAATAAATAAATATGATTTCTTGTATGAGATGTGGAATAGATAGTAAAAATACTTATACACTTTCACTTGCAATTTTTAATCAAGAGTCGGAAAAGCAAGTAAGTGATACAAAAGTTTTTTGCAAAAAATGTTCAGATCTAATCTATACTTTATTCTGCGAAAAATTTTATCAATAAAAAGTATATGCTACCAAAATTGAGAATAATAAATTATTATATGAAATATGAAATCTATAGTCTTATATATGCTAATTTCCATTTCCATTTAAAATATTCTGTTTGATATGGATAGATTAACTATCTGAGAAAATAAGCTTATCAATAAGAGAATAGATTAATTGTATATTATTTATTAATAATAAAAAATTATCATTAAAATACATTGACTATTTATTTTTTTACCGTTAATAATTTTGAAAAAAAGAAAATTATTTCAAATTAATGAATTAATTCTATTATTATTTGTAATAGTAAGTATAGAAATTATTACTTCTTTCTTTGTGCAACAAATTCTTATATTATTATAGTTAAATTAAATTTTATTAGAATAGTCTTTCTTATCTAAAACATTGGTATATATCTTTCCAGGTTTAGCTGTGTAAGCAGGAATGCCTACTCCTATAGATATTATTGTACTTTTTTGATTAGAATGAGGGAGAAAAGAATCTGTTACTTCATCATCATAAAATGTTGAACCAGAAGCGCCTAGTCCTTGAGAATATGCAGCAAGATATATTTTTCCAGCACGTATTCCTCCTTCTAGCTGGACAGCTCTATAACCACGATTTCCAAAGTATTTTAATATTGTATCTATATTTGCTAAAAGAAAAAATACTACACTTGCATCACTAAATAACTTTTGATCTAAACACAAATGTCCAGTTGTATCTCTGAAATCTCCTTTTTCAAGTTCTTCTATTTTATTTTCTAATTTATTGTAGTAATATTTGCCAGATTGTAGATTATTAACAGAATTTGCTATAAAATATATGTCAATAAGACTTTGTTCATCGGTAATAAAATCAAAAGGTATGTTTATACTAGCAAGATATAGAATATTTTGTAATTGTGTTATAGTTATAGGATTTTTTGAAAATCTTCTTGTTGATCCACGTTGTAAAATTAGATCTCCAATGTTATATTTACTAGTAATATTTATATCATCATAATTAATCTTTTTATTGTGTGAATTTAGGTTCCATTTCTTTTTCATTGAAGTCCAATTTGTTATTTCTATTGCGCTATTAAGATAAGAAGATTCATGAATTTTCCAAATATCAGGATAAATGGTTTCCTCATATTTTGAGATTGGTTTGGTTTCACATTTTAAAGGTGAAAGTTGATTGCAATTAAATTGCTTATAGTCATTGTAATAACTTTCAATTGTAGCTAAGGCTATAGCAGCTTCTTTTTGATTCTGTAATCCAAGTAATCTATTAACTAATTCATCATGATACCCTAGAATAATTTGCGAAGATAAAAGATTATTGTTACATAAAGCCAGAAAGTTGGCTAGAATTACACCAGCATCCCAAAACCAATGTCGATATGAACGTGTTTGGTATTTCCAGGAATTTCTCCAGGCTATTGAAGTAAAAATTAATGTAATTGGAGCTTGAATTAATTTATTATTATTTCCTGTAGCTGTAGAGAGTATTGATCTAAAATCTCCTTTTCTTAATTGTGTTAGAGTAAAATCTGCTGGACAAAAATGATATACACCTGCATCGAGGTTTTGTATCTCTTGAGAAATTAAATAAATTTCAATTGGATATAAAGCACCAGTAGCGGATGCTGCTCTCATATAATATATATTATTATTAAAATTTACTTTTCGTGTAATTCCAGCAGAAAAGAAAAGTATCTGAGATAAGATTTTTAGGTCTATTTGTTTCTGTTTTGATAAGTTCGAATCTATTCTTTTTTTCAAACATACAATAGAATCTTCCTTTGGATAGGGAAAAGTAGATGGTAAATTCACTTTTTGTTTATTCAAATATATTTTAAAAGGAAAGGGTTTATTTTCCCAATCCATATAATGACGATTAAAATATATACTTATAGGTGAATGTTTTGTAATTTCGTGAAACTCTTTTGCAATTTCTATATTCTGATTCAAAGATATTGATTACAATAATAAAAATTATTTAAAGAGATTTGTTATCCCTCCAATAATCTGATCTAGGAAATTGCCGCCATTTTCTGTAGGTTCTTCAGAAGGTCTTTCTGTACCTTCAGGTTGAGCAGGTGGTGCTGTCTCTTGAGCAGCTTCAGGTTGAGCAGGTGGTGCTGTCTCTTGAGCAGCTTCAGGTTGAGCAGGT
>DATFBJ010000371.1:0-3279 GCA_035253885.1 Nitrososphaeraceae archaeon | reverse complement strand
TCTAAATAATAGCTTTGCAATAAAAATAGCTAAATTATTAATCAATAAATCAAGAGATATTAATATAGACAGTGGGCTTACTTGGGAAAGATTCGGTTGCGCTCTTTGTTTTACAAAGAGTGATGAAGATAAAATGAAATCTTTTTTTTATAAATAATTTTATTTAAACAGAAAAAATTATCTTTTATTCTTTTATAATTAGATATATATAAATATTAATATATTTCAATTGATCATATTAAATTTTTTAACTAAAAATCTAACGATCTGGCTAATCTCTATGTCATTACCATTGAAATATCTTTATCTTATTTTTGTCTATATCATCTAAACTAAAATTAATGATATGATCATTTCTCTCAAAAAGAGAGAGATATTATAGCTAACTCCTACTTTTCATTTATCTTTTCCTAGTCTTCCATCCATTTTATCATTTCATTGTTTTGAATTCAAAAAATTTACCATTATTACCATATTTTTTATTATCCTTCAATTTCCTCCTCTTTTATTTTATCGCTACTTTTGATGATAGTGTTATTAAACTATTGTGAATTAAGTTCTATTATAAGATACATATTTTAACTATATCTACTATCCTTATTTCAATGAAATTATATTTATAAAGAGTAATTGTTTAATTTTAATTTAGTTTGTATAGCAGTAGAGAAAAATAAAAAACACTTATAGTAGATAAAATCAAATATTGGGAAAAATAATAATCTATATAGCTCGAGAAGCCCGGTCGAATCAGTTTATCTCGTGATAGCTGATGCCGAATCTAGCGGCTAAACTCCTTGGTAGGGCTAGGGATTTCAGGCTCTGGATCTCTGAAAAGAAACCTGGAGACAGCAGTTCGAATCTGCTCCGGGCTATAAATCTATTTTTTTAGGTCCCGCCTCAATAATTTTTTGTGAAACTTCGCCAAACTTTTGAAAATTTTGTATAAACAAGTTTGCTAATTTTGTTGCTGCCTGTAAATATTCACTATGATTATTCCATGTCTGTGCTGGATCTAATAACTGATTAGGTACTCCTGGACATTCTAAAGGTATTTCTAAGTTAAATATTTGATGTAACTTAAAAGAACTTTTTTCAATTTCGCCGTTAAGAACGGCAGTAACCATGGATCTAGTGTAATTTAGGTCTATTCTTTTTCCTATTCCATAGGGTCCGCCATACCAGCCGGTATTTATAAGATATACTTTTGTATTGTGTTGAGTAATTTTATTTCCAAGCATTTCAGCATAATTAGTAGCATGGAGAGGCATAAATGGTGCACCAAAACATTGTGAAAAAGTTTCTTTTGGTTGAGTTATTCCTCGTTCAGTGCCAGCTACTTTACTTGTGTAACCTGACATAAAATGATACATAGCAGCTTCTTTACTAAGCTTAGCAATAGGTGGCATTACTCCAAAAGCATCAGCAGTTAAAAATATAATCACTTTGGGATGGCCTCCTAAACCTGGAATAACCGCTCCAGGAATAAATTCTAATGGGTAAACCACACGAGTATTTTCGGTAAGAGAACCATTAGAAAAGTCGGGAATTCTATTATGTTGGGAAACAATGACATTTTCCATTACAGATCCAAATCTTATCGCATTCCAAATTTGGGGTTCAGTTTCCTTCTTTAAATTAATACATTTTGCATAACATCCACCTTCAAAATTAAAAATTCCCTTGGAAGACCATCCATGTTCATCATCTCCTATTAAGAATCTATTTGAATCAGCTGATAATGTTGTTTTTCCTGTACCCGACAAACCAAAAAATAATGCAGTATCATCATTTTTTCCAATATTCGCAGAACAATGCATAGGAAATATATCTTGTTTTGGTAAATAATAATTCATTAAAGAAAAAATCGACTTTTTAATTTCGCCAGCATATGATGTAGAACCTATTAAAATGATTCTCTTCTTTAAATTAATAACGATGAATGTTTCAGAATTAGTCCCATCTTTTTTTGGTATTGATTTGAAGTCATTTAAAGCAAGTAAAATAACCTTCAATTTGTGTTTTTTTAACTCTTCTTTTGTTGGTTTTATAAATATTTGATTAGCAAAAATAGATTGCCAAGCCTTATCTGTTATTATACTGATAGGAAGCCTAGCTTCTTTATCTGCTCCAACAAAACCATTGAATAGAAAAAGTTCTTTATTTCTTACAAATTTTTTCATTCTTTCAAAAATACTATCAAAATTCTTCTCAGAGATTGGATGATTAACTTTTCCCCAGTTAATAGTTTTTTTTGTAGTATTGTCTTGAACTATGTATCTATCATCAGGTGATCTTCCAGTAAATTTACCAGTTTGAACTGATAATGCGCCAGTACTAGATAAAATAGCCTCTTTTCTTTGAATTGAAAATTCTACTAACTCAGGAATGGATAAATCAGAATATAATTTTTTTGGACTGAGCCCATATTGATGCAACATTGCTAATCTTTTTGAATTACCTTTCTCTGAATCCTTGGCCATGAGGATACTTTTACGGATTATTATTAGCATTATTTAATTGATGTCCTTTATAACAAAAAACTTGAATCTTCTTTAAATAATATTTTTGAATTATTGAATTATTTTAATAGAATTTCTATAATAATTAGTCTAAGAAAAGAATTTTCTTATTTTTTTATTATCATTTCTGTTAAATCGATATTAAAAAATGTATTTAATATCCCAATATAGCTTTCAACTGGAGGAGGAATTTCATTTTCACAAGATACATCATTATTCCAAGCATTTATCCAAATTGTCATACTTAAAAGAATATTTATAAATCTAGAATATTTCGTTGGTGTTTCAAGTTTCTTAATATACTTTTCAGCTAACAACCATGAGGCAGTAAAATCTAGACATGAATTACCATAAAGAGATTTTATTTGTTGTTTTAAATCTAATGCATAACTAAATGGTTTTATACACATTATAAATGGAAAATCTACTTCAGAAGGCATCATTAATCCTGGAGGAGATAGTAAAGTTACTAATCGGGATCCGATCTTTATTTCTTTTTCAATTTTTAATCTTATTTTATCTATGATCGTGGTATCGTTACTCCAAAAGAATATCACAGTAGCTTCAGAGATATCTAATTTTTCTAAAGGTTTTTTAATTATTTCTATTCCTTTTATATTTTGAGTTTGATATTTAGCATTTTGAATGAATTTATCATTTTGATCAATTCCAATGACTTTTTTAACTCCAAATTCTTCTTTTGCAATTTTTAGTGAATGTATATTATTTCCAAATCCTATGTAATAAAAAATATCATCAC
>DATFBJ010000370.1:0-20619 GCA_035253885.1 Nitrososphaeraceae archaeon | reverse complement strand
AAGTCTTTAAAAAGAAATCTTTGGTTCATATTTTCCAAAAACAGATTGAAAAGCGTTACTAATTTCTCCAAGTGTAACTTTATTTTTTACTGCATTTATGATATGTGGCATTAAATTTGAATTATCCTTCTCTGCATTCTTAATTAAAAGTTCTATTGCATGGTCAACTTTAATTTTGTCTCTATTTTTTTTAAAGTTCTTTAACCTCATAATTTGTTTATTCTCAATTTCCGAATCTATTACATTTAGAGAAGGTTCAATATCATGAGGATCTTGATATTTATTTACTCCAACTATAATTCTTTTTTGTTCATCTATTTCTTTTTTCAACGAATATGCATTCTTTCTTATTTCATCTTGGAAAAATCCTTTTTCTACAGCAGAAAGAGCTCCTCCCATTTTGTCAATTCTTTTCAGATATTTATTAACTTCTTCTTCTATTTGATCAGTTAAAGACTCAACATAATAAGATCCTGCTAAAGGATCAACAGTTTTTGTTACTCCAGTTTCAGTAGCTATTATTTGTTGTGTTCTTAAAGCTATTTTTACTGATTCTTCTGTTGGTAATGCTAGTGCTTCATCTCTTGAATTAGTATGTAAAGATTGACATCCTCCTAATACTGCAGCAAGGGCTTCTGTAGTTACTCTTACAATGTTATTGTCAACTTGTTGAGCAGTTAGTGATTCCCCGCTAGTTTGAACATGAAAACGCAACGTACATGATTTAAAATCTTTAGCATGAAATCTTTCTTTCATTATTTTGGCATATATCCTTCTTGCTGCTCTAAATTTGGCTATTTCCTCAAAAAATTCCATAGTACCACAAAAGAAAAATGAAAGCCGTGGTGCAAAATAGTCAACTTTAAGTCCTCGATCGACACAAGTTTGAATATATTCAATTGCATTTGCAAAAGTAAACGCTAATTCTTGAATAGCATTAGATCCTGCCTCACGCATATGATATCCAGAAATACTAATTGGGTACCATTGAGGAACATATTTTGAACAATATTGAATCATATCTCCAATTAAACGAATTGATGGTTTTGGTGGATAAATATATGTATTTCTGGCTATATACTCTTTTAAAATATCATTTTGAGTGGTTCCTCTTAAAGAAGTAGGAGGAACTCCTTGTGTCTCTGCTACGGCTATATAGAGAGACAATAATGTAGAAGCAGTTGAATTGATCGTCATAGAGGTACTTACTTTATCTAATGGAATAGCATCAAAGCAAGTCAACATATCTTCAATTGAACTGATTGCTACACCTGTTCTTCCAACTTCACCTTCAGATTGTGGATTATCTGAGTCTCGTCCAGTCTGCGTAGGTAAGTCAAAGGCAAGAGATAAACCTGTTTGACCATGATCTAAAAGAAACTTGAATCTATTATTAGTTTCTTCAGCACTTCCAAATCCACTATATTGCCTCATCGTCCAGAGACGCTGACGGTACATCATATCGTGAATTCCCCTCGTAAAAGGATATTTACCAGGTTTTTCATCTTTTATATTTTTCTTTGCGATACTGCTTCTATTATAAACTGCTTTAACTAAAAAACCAGAGTCAGTTTTTATTTCTTCTTCTTTGGACATTTTTTGTTTAGACATTTTAACTTTCAACTCCTAATGATTTTTTATATTTTTTGGATATTGATTGATTATATTGTTTATTGTTTAAGAGTCCTGAAGTAAGATCATCTGCAGCCTGATAGGGATCCATCTTTTTATTTTGTATTTTATCAATGAAATTATAATATGAAGGATTATGTTTTAACATGCTTAAGATTTTATCTTCGAGGATATTTAAAACCATATCTTTTAATTCAATTTCTAATAATCCTAATTCTTTTTCTTTGAAATTATCAACTCGATCATTAAGCATTTTATAAATATTTTCTGCTACTTCTTTGATCCCAATTCCAGTTTTTGCTGAACATTTCAATATAATGGGCTTTTTTTCTGTTTCTCCAATTAAATCTTTTATTGTATTATAAAGAGTATTGGCACCTTCAATATCTGCTTTATTTACTATATATATATCCCCAATTTCAGTAATTCCTGCTTTAATAGCTTGTACCTTATCTCCTGTATTAGGAGTAAAAAGAACTACTGTAAGATTCACTATTTTGGATACTTCTATTTCTAGTTGCCCTGCCCCTACACTCTCTACTATTATTAAGTTATAACCTGCAGCATCAAGAATTCTAATTATATTTCTTAGTGATTTTGAAACTCCTCCTATAGCACCTCTCGAGGCAATGCTTCTCATAAATACATCTGAATTATCTATTATATTCCCTTGCATACGGATACGATCTCCGAGAATAGCACCTCCTGTTATTGGACTTGTAGGATCAACTGCAATTATTGCTATTTTGTACCCAAATTCTTTGAATTCATCTATCAATTTGCCAATTAAAGAACTTTTGCCTGCGCCTCCAGGACCAGTAAATCCAATAGTCATTGCTTTTCCTGTCTTTTTAAAAATTTGACGAATAATTTCTTGATACTCTCCTTCTTCATTATCTATTATAGAAATTGCTCGTGAAAGTGAACGTCTATCTCCTTTTAAAATTCCCTCTACTATTTTTAGCAAGATATTCTCTAAAATTTTAGTAGTTCACTGCTTATAAATAATATTTCAATTCAAAATTCAAATTTAGTTCTTATTGATAATAAAAGAAAATCTTTTACCTTTATTTGTATAATTGTATCTATAATAGTAAAGTAAAATAAGATTAAAATAAGATAAAGATTTAAAATCCCAATTGCTTATTACTATTAGAATATGACCATTAACCAAACTCAAACTCAACAAGTAAAACGTATTAGAGTTTTAGTTGCAAAGATGGGTTTAGATGGACATGATCGTGGAGCATTGGTTATATGTAGAGCATTAAGAGATGCAGGAATGGAAGTAATTTATTCTGGATTATTTTGTACTCCTCAGCAGGTTGCAAAGACTGCTATTGACGAAGATGTTGATGCTATTGCAATGAGTTTACTTAATGGTGCACATTTAACATTATTTCCTAAAGTTGCAAAAATACTAAAAGAACAAGGTATTGATGATATCTTACTTATTGGTGGAGGGGTAATTCCTGAAAAAGATAAAAAACTATTAGAAAAGGAAGGAATCACCGGTAACTTTGGTCCCGGAACTCCTCTGCCAACAATTATCAATCATATTAATTCTAATATTAAGAAAAAAAGAGACATATAAGAAAATAGATTTTTAATATAATAATTTTTTTACAGATATCTTAATTTCAAAAAAAAGAAATTAATTTATGCAGTTATTCTTGTAGTATATGGATAATATCTTCATTCACCAGTAGAGTTTTCTCCAGTTCTTGAAGTGGGAATTTCAATAAATGGAGTAGCACCTTGTCCACCTCCACCAAGAACCAAAGGCAATTGACCATCCCATCGTTGGGCCTTAAGCCATTCTAGATATGTCGGACTTTGCCTCAATTGCTGATCAATAATATTGATAGCTTCAGATTCACCTTCTGCTTTTAATACATTTGCTTGTTTGAGACCTGTAGCTTGTGCAATTGCTGCTCTTTGTTCCCCTATTGCTTTTGCCTCTGTTTGATTAGCTTCTATTTGGATTCTAAGTAATTCATTTTGTGCCTGCAAAGCTCTCTGTTGAGCTTCCACCTTAGCTTCTATAGCTTTAGTGAACTGTGTTGAAAACCTGAATTCAGTAATTGACAAAGTTTCTAATACAAGATTATAATTAGCAAGTCTAGCTTGTATTTGTTGTTCAATTTGATTCTTAACTGTCTCTCTTTTTGTGATTAATTCTTCAGCATTAAAACGAGCAGTAACCTGTTTTACTGATTCTTGAATGGCAGGGAGTATAACTCTATTAGAATAATCATATCCTAATTGCCTATAGAGAAGTTGAGCTGCCTCTGGTCTTATATGATAATTGAGAGCAACTTCTGTACTAACCTCTTGAAGATCTTTGGAAGCAGAAGTAGAACTCACAACGACCTTTTGAGTTCTCACTTCAAGCGGCATTACCTGATCACGAAATGGAACTACAAAATGAAGACCTTCCTCGAGACTTGTATTTGGTTCAACTGCACCAAACTGCAATAAAACTCCTCTGTATCCTGCATCAACTGTCTTAACACTGGCAGTTACTAAAATTACTACAATAATTAACCCTATAATAGCAGGAATAATGACTCTAAACAATGATTTATTATATCCTGCAGAAGAATATGATTCTAACGGTTCGCCTTCGGGAGTTACACCTCCTCGGGGATACTGTCTTCCACCAAAACCAGAAAATGGGCTCCTTTGACCAATACCATATCTACGTTTGTAAATCTGATAGGCAATTATGCCTATAATTATAATTGTAAAAACAATTCCAATAATTCCACTAATTTCAACCATTATTGTTATCTCCTTATTAACTAATAGTTAATATTATTTACTTATAAATTAATATAAATCATTAGTTCCATACTAGCCAATAGAAAATACCTTTTATTTTAATTAATTATTAAAATAAATATTAAAATTAATTGCTTTGTTCTGACCACATCATATTTCGCATTACTTTGCCAACTTTTTCAATTTGATGATTTTCTATCTCTTGCATATATAATTTGAAAGCATTCTTACCTTCATTTTTATATCTAGTTAGCCATTCTCTTGCAAATTGTCCTGATTGTATTTCTGATAAGACATCTTTCATTTTGGATTTAGAAGATTCATCTATTATACGTGGTCCTCTTGTTAATCCACCAAATCGTGCTGTTTCACTGACACGATTGTACATTCCTGTAAGTCCATACTTTTGGATAAGATCTACTATTAATTTTAATTCATGTAAACATTCAAAATATGCTACTTCTGGTTGATATCCAGCTTCAACTAAGGTTTCAAATGCTTTCATGACCAACGAATGAGCACCTCCACAAAGATCAACTTGTTCGCCAAACCAATCAGTTTCTACTTCTTCCTTGAAAGTAGTTTCTATTACTCCTGGTCTAGTACTACCAATCCCTTTTGCTAAAGTAAGGACACGATTTAATGCAGTTCCAGTATAATCTTGATAAATTGCAACCAATGAAGGTGTACCAAATCCTTCTAGAAAAAGTTCTCTTACTCTTTGACCAGGACCTTTTGGAGCAACCATAATAACATCAACATTGGTAGGTGGCACTATCCATTTCCAATGAATTGAAGCACCATGAGAGAAACAAAGTGCTTTATTTTCAGTTACATATTTACTAATTTCATTTTTATAAATATCTGCTTGTTCCATATCTGGAATTAGTATATGAATTATGTCAGAGTTTTTAGCAGCTTCTCCTACTTCCATAACTTTTTGTCCATCATCTTCAGCAATTTTCCATGAATATCCATCTTTTCGTAATCCTACAATTACATCAAGGCCAGAATCTTTAAGATTATTAGCTTGGGCTTTTCCCTGAATACCATATCCTACTACTGCAATTGTCTGATTTTTTAAGAAATCAAGACTGACATCTTGATCGCTCCATTTCTTAACCATAAAAGAATATAAAAAAAGAGGTTTTATAAATAATCACTGTTAAAACATTTATTTTTTTGATCGCTAGTACCACAGAAAAAAAAATTTTACGATAGTATAACCTCCTTTTCCCGTATAAATTACCATGTATATTTATTATTATCAATAAGCAAGTAAATGAAGGAAAAAATAATAGCATATCTCAAATACGATATTTATCATAAAAAATATGTTTATATTGTATTTTCATATTATTAATTTAAGGTATCTGAGTCTAGAAGAATGAATGAAGAGGAAACTGATGTTGATATCATTTGCAAAAATTGTCAGCATCAGATATCAATGCATTTACCTAATTGTTCAGTATCCTTACATGATGATGATAATAACAAAAAAATTTGTGATTGTAATAAGCCTGAATTTTATAATGCAATATTATCTGGAAAGTATATAGGCTGGACTGAAATACATTGTAACTATTGTGGTAAATTATTAGCATTTATAGATAGTCCTAGTGAGAATATTTATGACTTTATTATAAGGTGTAAAAAATGTATAATGCAGCATCACTAAATGATAATTTCAAGTAAGTAAAAAATTGTTCTTTTGTAAAACTAATATGAGATTCAAGATTAATTAAATTCTAAAATTACTATTTAAATTTAGATATTAATATGTAGTATTAATATGGGATATATTATAGTATCATATTAAGGATATTGTTAAACATTTTAAACATTGAACCCTAATAAACTTTTTATCATTACAATTATCAATAATTTTAAATTTTTTAGAACCGCATTTTGGGCAAATTGGACAGTCTCTTTTCTTTTGCATTGATTTTTCACCATTTCTGAGGAATAGTATCTGACTTTGATAATATTTTTATCCTCTCTATTCCATCTATATTCATTATTAATTCTTTAACAGGTGGTGGAACTAAATCATCCCATTTCTCATTATTTACAATTAATCTTCGTATATTTTCGCCATTATATTTTATTTTATTTATGAAAATTGGTTCTTTAACAATAATATTTTTTTTACCAAGATAACGAACATATTCGTTCCCTGAATAGATAATTTCAAATTTTGGAACCATTGACTTTAGATACTCTAACCAACATGCATTATTTTCAAAATTTACTAAAGGTATTAAAAAAATTTTGCATTGATCTATCTTTTGGAGTGAGATTGTAGCATGAATCATTTCTATTCGTTCCCCAGCTGTAAAGGGATTTTTATATAAATAATTAAATTGTGCGCTTCCTATGACTATTATTAATTCTTCACATTCTTCTAAAACCTGCTGAACTAGCTTTAAATGTCCATTATGAAATGGTTGGAATCTTCCTATTATAAGTCCTCTTTTATAGCTATTCATTTTATTGGATAGATAACATACCATTTTTACCTAATTTGATTTTCTCTTTTTCTATCTCTGTTTTCTCGATTTTCTTAAAAATGGGAAAATGTTTACCTATTTTATGACCAGGTTCAATTTTTAATATAGATGAATCATTCCATGATTGTTCCCAAAGATTGCTTTTATTATTAGATAATTGTAACCAAATTTTCTCAGCCGAATGTGGTATAAATGGTGCTAGAAGTATTGCAAGTGTTCTTACTGCATTAATTGAAATGTAGATAGTAGTTGATGATGTATCTCTATTATTCCAAGGTTGTTTCTTTTGAAAATATTGATTAAAAAAATTAGAAAACTTTAAAATATTTTTTAATGCTTTATCTGTTTCTGTATCTAGTAGGAATTTTCCAGTATCTTTAGATATATTAGTTATTGAGTCTATTGCATTATTATCGTCTTGATCATAAATAGAAGGTTCAGGTACAATTCCATTGAAATTTTTTTTAGTAAAAGATAAAGTCCGATTTATAAAATTTCCAATATTATCTATAAGTTCATTATTTATTTTGCTATAAAAAATATCCCAATCAAAATTGATATCATCTTGGTTAGAAGGACTTATAGAAGCAATATAAAATCTTAAAAAATCAGGATTAAATTTTAAAATAAAATCTTTTAAACTGATATACCAATTACGGCTTTTTGATAATTTTTTGTTATAAAGCATTAAATGTCCTCTAACTGGTATATAATTAGGAAGTTTATATTCTTGATTGATTCCCATCCTTATGGCAGGTAGAAAAAGAAAATGATGATATATTATGTCTTTTCCAATAAAATGATAGATTAATGATTTATTCCAAATATCTTTTCCCTTCGCTTTAAATCGTTCTTTTATTAGTGTATTAAAGGTAGAAATATAGCATAAGTGATTATCGAACCAGCCATAGAATACTTTTCCCTTAGCCTTCTCTAATGGTATACTTATTCCCCAATCTAGATCTCTTGTAATATCCCAATCTTGTAAGCCTTCGTTAATCCAGTAGAGAACGTAATTTTTTATATCCTGTTGAAGATTATTATTAGAATTTAGCCATTCTTTTAGTTCATCAGAAAAACTTGATAATTTGAAAAAATAATGATTGCTCCTCTTTTTCATAGGTGGTTTCCCACAGATACCACATTTAGGATCTAATATTTCTTCAGGAACTCTTCCACATTTCTCACAAAGGTCAGAATATTGATCATCTGATTTACAATAAGGACAAATTCCAACAACGTATCGATCAGGTAGAAATTTTTTATCGAACTCACAATAAAATTGGACTATTTCTTTTTCATATATGTGACCATTATCTAATAATTTATTAAAAACATTTTGTACAAAGACTTGATTTTCTTTAGAACTTGTCTGACAGAACTTGTCAAAGGAAATTCCAATTGCAGAAAAATCCTCTATGTCACGTTTATTCCAATAAGCAACAAATTCTTCAGGTTTTTTATTTTCTTTTTCAGCTTTGATTATAATTGGAGTACCAAAATCATCAGATGCACAAATATGAAATACCAGTTGTTGTGAAATTCTTAAAAAACGTGTAAATATATCTGCTGGAAGATAGGTTGAAGATATATGTCCAATATGAATTTCACCATTCGCATAAGGAAGTGCAGTAGTAATTATTATTGGTTTGTTTGTTTTAGATACCTCATTGTTAATATTAATAGAAATATTTTTTTCATTAATCGAGTGAAAATTACTATCATTATAATTATTGAGCATTATTTTAATAGTGATTTTAAATTTCGGTAATAAAATGATATTGGGATTTTATTCATCCATTTTGTTAATAAAATTTATCATATAATAAGAAATTATTTTATTGTTTTCAACAGATTTTAATAGTTATCTTATGTCTTTGCGCTAAACCTGATAATATTTTATAAAATAAGGTGCTAAAAATAATAGTAAAATTTCTGTCTCAAAATTTTCATTAGATATTAAATTTTTAGAAATATTTTTTATTATTCATATATATATATTAAAGAGAAGAGTACTTATGATGATAGTCAATTTGTCTTTGACTAAGTTTATCAATTTTTATGCCAAAAGCAGATAAAGATAGCTGGGCTATTTGCTCATCTATTTCTTTAGGAACTTGATGAAGTTCTTTTTTTAAATTTTTATGATTCTCTGCAATATATAATATCGATAACAATTGGTTGGCAAAAGATAAATCCATTACTTCTGATGCATTACCTTCTCCTGCTATTAAATTTATTACCCTTCCTTTAGCAATTAAATAAATTTTTTTTCCATTAATATTATAACATTCTAGATATGGTCTAATCTGTTTAGGAAATTTATCTTGACTTTGTAGGTAATGAGCATCAATTTCAACATCAAAATGTCCTGCATTAGCTAGAAATACCCCATTTTTCATTAGATTAAAATCTTTTTTGTTTATTACATCTCTTTGTCCAGTGCATGTAATAAAACAATCACCCCCAGGTAAAACATCTTTGAGTCTTTGGACGTTAAATCCATCCAAATGAGCTTCCAATGCTTTTATTGGATCAACTTCGGTTATTGTAACTCTAGCACCTAAACCTCGCAATGATGATGATACTCCTTTTCCTACCCAACCATAACCACAGACGACGAAATGTTTACCTGCTATTAATATTCCCAAAGTTCTTAATAATCCATCAATTGTACTTTGACCTGTACCATATCTATTATCAAAAAGATGTTTGGTTTTGGCCTCATTAACTCCAATAATAGCATAATTAAGTTTATTATTGAATTGAAGAGACAAAATCCTTATAATACCAGAGGTTGTTTCTTCAGTTCCACCAATTATACTCTTTATCTTTTTATTATGAGCAATGCTATGTAATTCAGCACCATCATCTATTACTATGTCTGGATTTATATTTACGACTTTTATAATATTTTTAAAAAATTCTTTTTTGGTTTGGTTTTTTGTAGCAAATACATTTATTTCATTATATTTTAAAAATTCTACTATATCTTCCTGAACAGACAATGGATTTGCTGAGCAAATAGAAATGTTAGCCCCGAGTGCTTTGGCAGCCATTAACAATACAGAAGTTTCTTTTGTTATATGCAAGCAGAATCCTAAGTTGAAGGCCGATAGTGGTTTACTTCTTTCATATTTCTCCCGTATTTTCGATATAATTTTCATGGTGTTTAATGCCCATTCATATGATAGTTTTCCCTTTTCCAATAAAATAGTAGAATTAGTATATTTTTTATCTTTAGATTTTATAATGGAAGATTGTGATCTAATTTCCATTGTTATATTATTATTAAAATTATAATTATATTAAATTTGAAAAAAAATTCTTTAGATCTACTATTTAAACATATTAGAAAATAAAACTTTAATTGAAAAAAATTATTTAATTATACTAATAGATTCATAGTCATGATAAGAAAATTATATAACCTATATTAAATTAATAATCTTAAGTCATGGCTTGGAAAAAAATTGCTCAAACATTTGACATTCCAGAAAATAGAGGAAAAGAAATAGAAGTCAATGGAAATAGAGTAGCTATATTTCATGCTAATGGAAGATATTATGCTCTGGAAGCATTATGTAGACATCAAGATGGATCACTTGCCCCTGGCAAAATTAATGGGGAAGTAGTTGAATGCCCTCTTCATTTTTGGCACTATAATATTAGGACAGGAGAACTACTTGATTATCTTAAAGATGTCAAATTAGAAACTTTTGATTTAGATATACGCGGTAATGATATTTTTATAGATATTTAAGAAATTCTTATTTATTTATTATATCTTTATATATCATTCAATAAAAATATTGACTTTGAAATTATATAATACTTTATCAAAAGAATATGATGAATTACAAATAAATAATAATACTGTAAAAATTTACTTATGTGGGGTAACTGTATATGATGATTCTCACATTGGACATGCAAGAACTATAATTATATTTGACGTTTTACATAGATATCTTTTATCTAAAGGTTATAAAGTTATATTCATCCAGAATTTTACCGATATTGATGACAAAATTATAAAAAAAGCAAAATTATTAAATAAAGATCCCAAGGAGATAGCAGAAAAGTATATTGAACAATATTTTAAAGATGCCTACACTTTAAACTTACTAGAAGAAATCCGTTATCCGAAAGCAACTGAGCATATGAAAGAAATTATTGAATTAATAAAAAATTTAATTGAAAAAAACTATGCCTATATAACATTGAACGGAATTTATTTTGAGGTAAAAAAATTTTCTCAATATGGAAAATTATCAAAGAAAACTCTTAAAAACCTTGAATCAGGAGCTCGAATAGAGATAGATCCTCTAAAAAAAGATCCTCTTGATTTTGCATTATGGAAATTTTCTTCTGATTCACCTAAGTGGGAAAGTCCATGGGGAAATGGTCGTCCTGGATGGCATATAGAATGTTCTGCAATGGCATTAAAACATCTTGGAAATACTGTAGATATTCATGGAGGAGGAAATGATCTTATTTTTCCTCATCATGAAAATGAAATAGCACAATCTGAATCTCTCACAGGAGTTGATTTTGCAAAAATATGGATGCATTGTGGTATGGTAAATATTAATTCTGAAAAGATGTCCAAATCTTTAGGAAATATTGTATCTATACGAAATGCTATCAATAAATGGGGAGCTAATACCATAAGGATTCTTTGTATATCTACACAATATTCAAAACCATTAGAATATACCTTATCCAATCTTATCGAAGCTCAATCTAAATGGAGATTAATTGAAAATTGTTTTTACGAATTAAACTCTCCAATTGTTATTCAAAAAGAATCAAATGATCCTTCCATACTATCACAAAATGTTTTAGATTTAATAAAAAATCATCTAGAAAATGATTTTAATACACCACTTGCTCTATCTGAATTTATGAAATTTGTATCTGTATTAAATGAATATGCAACAAAGGAAAAGATATCAACAAATCTATCAAATATAATATTACCAATTTTCAAGGAGATTATGAATATATTTGGATTAAGAATCTCAGAATTATCAGGTATTCAAATAGAAAAAATAAATGAGATGATAAATCTAAGGAATAATTTTAGAAAAAAAAAACAATTTGAAAAATCAGATAATATTCGAATAACATTAAAAGAAAAATACGGTATAGAATTAATTGATCATAAAAATTATAGAACGATTTGGAAAAAAGTTGAAAAATAAGATATTTTAATAGAATAACAACTGTAGAAAACAAATACAAATAACAAAAATCAAATAGTAAACCGAAATTTATTAAAGCTTTGTTAACACTTAATTTTAATATAACTTTTATAATATTGAATTAATGTTAATAAAGGTATTGAAAAAAATTACTTGTATTGATAATACTTCAAGTAATTTTGTAAAGTCTTCCTTCAAAAGATACCAATATCATACTTTAGTGATATTCTCGATAATTCTATTAATTTTATTTTTATTTTATATTCCAGTTTATTCTTACGAAAATGAGTTATATTCTCTTGATAAAACTACTCTTCAAAAAGATGAATTTGGATATTTGCATCTATTTGGAGAAATCAAAAATAAGTCGGAAAAAACTCTTACAAATATAACTTTAATTTCAAACTTTTCTGACCTTCATAATAAAGTCATTGGCACTTATTCCAGAAGCCCAGAAATAAATACATTAAATCCTAACCAATCTTCTCCATTTGAAATAATATACTTGGATTCCAATTCAATTGACAAAGTAAAAAATTATTCTATATCGGTAGAATATATAGTAGGAAAAGAAAAGCCAAACTTATTATTTATAAACCATGTAAATGATCGCTTAGACTTTACTGGCTTCTACTATATCAATGGAGAAATTACAAATTTTGGTTCAGCTACTGCATATAATATTACCGTTGTTGCAACGTTATATGATGTATATGAAAATATAATAGGAATTACAAAGGCAATAACAGAACCATTTATAATTGAACCTCAAAATAAAGCTGCCTTTGGATTAGCCGTAAATGCTAAAACAATATCTTTTAAAATAACAGATTTTATAATTCAAGCATATTCAGATAAATATTTATCCAATATCTTTAATCAAATAAAATAATTTTATATCAATAAATATTATCGCGGCACTACTATTATATATAAAATTTCAATACTAATATGTTAAAGCCACCTCAAAAGCAAATTTCCAAATTGAATTTTCTTTAGCAACCATAGTAATAGCAGAATTAATCATTTGATCGGTATTCTATTAGGTTAATGTTAACTTATAGAATCGTAAAATTTATTTTAAATAAAATAAACTTATTTTTATTTTAAACGTAAATTTCTTTATTGTTTTATTCTAATAAAAGTCAAATTTTTTATAACTTCATTATTGTGAAGTTATTTAACTAATAATTTAGAAAAAAATTAAAATTTTGTAACAGCAAATCCTATCAATTTATCATCTATTATATCCAGTTACATAATTCATAGTTATGATATTTCTTTAAAGAAAAGATACCTTAATTTAGAAAAGAATATAATATATTATATAATCCCCATAAACTTATATAACTAATTAATATATTTTTTCAAGTCGAAATCTAATGGCAAAAGGAGCAAAAAGGGGTCGTGTTCGTGATAAATGGAAAGATAAAAAATGGATAATAGTGAATGCACCAACAGCTTTTGGTGGAAATCCTATTAATTATGTTCCAATAACAGATATTGATAATTCAAAAGGAAGAATTATTGAAAATACATTGTACGATATTTATAAGCAAGATCCCAATCAACATCAAATTAAAGTATTTCTTCAAATAGATAAAGTAACAACTGCAACTGCTAGTACAATATTTGTAGGCCACGAATATGCTAAAGAATATTTAAGAAGTCTTGTAAGGCGAGGAAGTTCAATGATTACTTTTATTAAAAATTATACTACTATTGATGGATATACCTTCCGTATTTCAATTGTTACTTTTACTCAAAGAAGAATTAATACTTCTGCAAAACATCAAATTCGGCTATTCATTGATAAAATGCTAAATGAAAAAATTTCACAATTACCTCTAGATCAATTTATTCAGGAACTTACTCTAGGAGGATTGAGTAAGGAATTATTATCTGAAGCAAAGAAGATTGCGTTTATTAGACATTTAGGGATGAAAAAATCGAAATTAATCTCAACTCCAGAATCAAGATCAATATTTGAAGCTAAGCAAATAGAGACAACTCCAATAACCGCATAAAATTTGCTAAATATAAACTCTTATTTCTTTTTGTCTAAATTTTTTTTTAATTATTGTCATTTCTACTATTATATTATTTTCAATATTGGATAGAATTTTCATTACAGATAAAACCAAGCTGACCATACTTGAATAATAAATTAATACATAATTTACTTTTTGTAAATTCTACCATTGATACGGTAATACATGCTACCGAAGATAAATACAAAATCCTTGAATCTATTTTATCTAATCTTGAAATAGCAAAAGAGAAATTTCAAGAGATTGAATACGAAGGTCATTGGGGAAATAAAATCTTAAGATTAACCACAGAAATTAACAAAAAAGATACCCAAATATTGATAGAGAAAATTCTTAAAAAGATATCATTTATTGATAGAGAAAATTTACTTTCAAACCTAGACAAATATATAGATGAAAAAGGGAATCTATATTTAAGATTAGATAAACAAAGAATGTGTAAGAATAAAATTTCTTTATCTGATACAGAAGGAATTAAAATTAAGTTTAAAGTTAATAAAAATCAAATAATACAACATAAAAAAAGTGGAAAAGTAGAAGATGAAATTTATTTCTCATACAGGAGGTTAATACTATCTTTAGAAAAATAGATTTATGCTTTAACTTATCAAAAGAAGATTGTATTAAATGGCGTAAAATTCATCAAATAGACATTATAGGAATTGATAATTCAAAAATGTATATGGAAGATAATCGATATTCATATGGTTCTCCTGACTTCCTTTTGATAAGACTAAAAAAGAAATCAAGAAAACCTCTTTTATATAATTATCTTGTAGTAGTGGAAGAATCAGAAATAATAATTTCTTCAAAAATGCCTTTTTTTGATATTTTCACTATTAAAAATTTCCACAATTATAAATCGATATTAAAACAGCTAAAAAAACTTAACAGGAAGAATATAGGACTTGAGATAAAAATAAAAGATATTAGAATTTGTGACTCCTATGAGATAGGAAAATGGGTAAAATGTATTAAAGAAATTAATAAATTTTGTAAATTAACCAATAATCAAATTATCATTTCCAGTGGTGCAGAAAATGAATATGAGACAATTTCTGGAAATGCCTTTGACTCGATCCTTAGAATTTTTGAAGTAGAGCCAACTACTTATTGGAATGATTTAGAAAAATGGCTTCGTATAAAAAGTGGTATATACTATAGTGCTTAGGAGAAAGGATAAACGACGTTATATATTAGTATATGTAAACGACCAAATCTTTACAGATTCATCACAATTAATGAACGACTCAACAGACACTTTTTATTATACTACAAATTCTAAAATTTGTAATAATAATATTCCTTATTTTATTAAAATTATAAAAAAACGGTTTTATGAGTTGTTTGGATCAATTGAATTTGAAAAAGCAAGCATTAATATTGTTTATGAACAACATCTTTTTTTAAGAAATTGTTTTATTTTAAGATGTAATATAAAAAGTTTAGACAAGGTCTTATTTGTATTATCATGTTGTCATCCTCCTTTGACTACTATCAAAATTTCTGGCACATTAAAAAAATTAATTTCATCAATTGAAATATTAAAAACATAAAAATTAAGGAATAATAAATATTTAACAGAAACTTTTAGTTTATTAATTTTGAAACCATCCAAATTACTATTTTATTCCTATGAATATTAATATATAGTAATAAAAAATATAATTATTTTTTTCTTAATAATTTTTTAATAATATTAAAATAAGCCACTTTTTTTATACTATTGATTTAATTGCAATCTTTGATTTATTATACTTCTCCCTTATTGATATTAATTTTACTTTGTCTTATTCTTCAAATAGATATTATATCAGTAGATCATATTGTTTTTGCTAAAACTGCTGATATAGACTCAGAAGAAGATAATAGGGACTCTGAAGAAAAAGAAGAAGAAAAAGAAGAAGAAGAAGATAATAGGGACTCTGAAGAAGATAATTTCAAATCAACGTATAATTCAAATGATAGAATTAATTCGAAATATGATAAATTCGGAATTGAAAAAATCTATCCTTCAAAAACTGGCGGAGAAGAATGGTTTATGAATATGAATAATATTTTTGATGATAGTCAATTTTACCCATTTGGCGTTTCTGATTCTAAATTTGAGGATCCTAACTTAAAGATTATAAAAAATGAAGACGGATCATGGAAACTTAAATCAAAAGATGACATAGCCAAAGTTAGAATGAATGTTTATACGTCGCAAGGTTATCAGCCGAAGCAAATTGAATCCCTAGACCATTCTGAATTAGCAGAAAATGGATATATGCAATCAGAAAAAGACTGGAAAAATGTTGAAATTACAGGCTATATAAAATTAAATAATAATGATATTCCATTATCTGAGGGCAGATTTACATGGTATGCTCGGGGAGGTCATCACACAGAGAGTGACCCCTGTGAGGGAGTAGCATACAAAGGAGATATCTTCTTCTCTGGTGATACTCGATTTGCAAAGGAACAATGGCATATCAAATATTTTTTTACTGACATTAAAAAAGATTTAAAACCTATCAAAGGAAAATGGATTGGTTATAAATTTGTATTATATAATACAAAAGATCAAACCAATCCGTCAAAGATAATAGTAAAAATGGAAAGTTGGATTGATTATAATAATAATGGAAAATGGGTTAAAATTAACGAATATATAGATAATGGATACTGGGGTAATAAAGGTAACAAATGTGATGCTAAAAAAGATCAAATAATCACATGGGGAGGACCTATTACAACATTTCGCTGGGATAAAGCAGATGATGTAGATTTTAAAAATTTTAGTGTTAGAGAAATTCAAACCTTATAACTTTATCAATTTTATTTTTTTAAAAGTTTAATTTTATAGGACGCCTAAATTTTGCAAATGATATTGCAATACTACTATATAATTAAGAGATAAAAAATTTTTTTTAATTACAAAAACAAGAGTAGTCGAGGAAAATTAGGAAACCTAACTTATTCTTTATTAACATTTTCAAATACATAAATTTTTAAAAAAGATAATGTATATACTATATGGGAATGAAGTAATATGCTGCTCCAGTCTGAGTTAAAACAATGAAGTACTCGCGACGAACTGACCCATATTGAGTATTCTCTAATAAATATGATAAAATAATTTATACCATTACGCATAGTATTAACTGTTAGATATGGAATTAACTTATGATTATCCACTATATAGACCACCTTCTGAAGCGAATTCTTTAATTTTTCAAGTTACATTAGGATGCTCATTCAATCAATGTTCATTTTGTGATATGTATAGATCTAAAAAATATGTAGAAAGATCATGGGAAGAAATCAAAATGGAAATAGATCTTTCATCAAAATATTATCCTGAGACTAAAAGGATTTTTCTTGCTGATGGCGATGCTTTGAATCTTCCAACTGAAAGATTAGTTCAAATATTAGACTATCTCTATAAAAAATTTCCTTCTTTAGAAAGAGTATCCTCTTATGCTATGCCAAAAAATTTACTCCAAAAAACGGACTCCGAATTAATGATTTTGAAGAATGCAGGCTTAAAAATGTTTTATATAGGAATAGAAAGTGGAAGTGATATTATTTTAAAAAAGGTTACAAAAGGAGCTACATATAAAACTATTTTACAAGCTTGTAAAAAAGCCAAAGAAAGAGATTATATTCTCTCATGTATGATTATACTAGGTTTGGGTGGTGAACAGTATACTAAACATCATATTGAGGGTACAGCAAAGATAATTAGTGAAGTATCTCCTTATTATGTTGGGGCTTTAAATCTTCATTTAGATGAAGGTATTTATAATGAATTTATGACTAAATTTAAGGAACCTTTTAAATTTTTAAATGATATACAAATATTAGATGAATTGGAACGACTTATTTATAATATAAACCCATCTTCTCCCATAATATTTAGAGCTAATCATGCATCAAATGTTTATGCAGTTAAAGGGACTTTACCTAATGACAAAGAAAAAATGTTAGAATTAATTAGGCAATTGAAAAATCATCCAGGCATGCTAAAACCAAAGATATTAAGAAGATTCTGATAAATCTAAAAATGGAATAATAAAGTATTTACCATATTTTTAATACTATTTTATTCTCTCAGTTTATTTTACTGGCTTAAACCTTAAAATTGCACCTATTTTACCAAGACTTGCTAATTGGGCACCTTCTTCTGTTTTTCCAGATATCACTTCTAATCTTGAACCAACCATTATAGAAATCTCTTCCAAATATTCTATTATATCTTGTTCTATTGATTCTAAATCCTGACTTCCACAATTTGGACAAGGATTTGATATTAAATCTTGCTTTGTAGACACTAATTCGTTTCTATCAATAAATTTTTCTTGAATATGTTGACATTTATTACATTTAATTTCTAATCTAATAAAGGTTATATCATCAGTTACCAGAACTAAATCTGCATAGCCATTTTTTAATGCATCTATAACTTCAAAAATTCCATATATTCCAAGTCCTTTTCCAGTATATACCTCGCTAATAAAATTTTTAATAATTTTTTTTTCTTCCATTAATCTATAATCTGCCATTATTCCTTGTTCGTTAACTTTGTCTATAATCTCTCGTACACCCTCACTTCCAGAATAAGAAGAATCTAAAACTGCAATAACATTATTTTGTAATCTATAATCAAGATATTCCTCTTTAAGAAAGCCATCTTTTGTAGGTCCTGGACCTCCGATAATTATTCCTTTTACATTATATTCATCAATAAAGATTTTTTTTCCATAATCAGCAACCCTACGATAATATTCATTTAATTCATTGTCTCTGAGTCTTTCAAATCTTCTAGCGGACTGGCCACCTTGCCTGTGTTTTCCTGCTACACCTGAGGTCAAAGATTCAACTACTTCCCATCTATCACCAGTTAGTATCCCAAAACCAGCCTCTTGTGTATCTAATGACAATATCCCTATTACTTTGTCATCTTTCATCATATCTTTAAGATGCTCAATCCAGAAATGATCATCACATCTATAGAGATTAATCTGAATAGGTTTTGGAGGTACAACAGAATAAATTTCTATCTTTTCGGTTCCTATGCCTTTTCCAGTTGGGATAGCACCACAGAATATAACCAAACCGTTATCAGGAGGTTCTTTATATAATTTAAGATGTTCTATAGTTCTACTTAATGCATCTTGTACATGGTTCCTAGTTAGATCAGATTTGATATTTGATGCGGTTCCTGCTTCATTTCTCAATTGAGATAATATATCATATATTGGTCTTCGGGGTGGAATATAAACAGTCACAAGTTCTGTTCCGTGGCCGCTTATATTTCCAAGTTTATTAATCATTTTATTTAATTTGTAACGTCTAACAGAATCCCATTTACTTTGTTTATCTTGAGAAGATGACATGTAACAGAAAAGATTTTTCTCATTCAGACTATTTTATTGTTATTATAATAGACTTTTAAAACTTCAAAATGTAATTAATTGTATTTATAATTGTATTTATAATGTGATATTTTCTTTCCGTTATCATTTTTTATTTTACATATTTATAGATTATAAATATCAAAGTAATATTTACTTATATAATGCTTCCAAGTTTAGAATACATTAAGCAAACTAGGTTGAAATTGGGAATTACTCAAAGGAGATTAGCATCTTTAACTGGAATAAGTACATCAATGATCAATCAAATTGAAACAGGAAGATGCAAACCTAGTTATGATACTGCAAAGAAAATTTTTGAAATATTAAGTACTTTGGAAGGTAAATCATCAAAAAAAGCAGGAGATATTTGTAGTCGTAATATAATATTTGCACAAAAAGATGATATACTTTATAGTGTTGTTGAAAAAATGAGACGGCATTTTGTTAGTCAAGTCCCTATTTTTGAAGGTCAAAAAATTGTTGGAATTGTTTCTGAAGATAGTTTAGCGAAGAGAATGGTAGAAAATGATGAAAAAAACCTTAAAAATATTACTATTGATACAGTTATGGAACCTTCACCACCTTTAGTAGATTCGGGAACTCCTGCTAAGGCATTAGTCCCTTTAATAAGATTTGCAAAATGTATTCTAGTTACTGAAAAAGGCAATGTAATTGGAATAATAACTACAACGGATATATTGAAAATGGTAGAATAATATCTAAAATTATATAAAATGCTTCAAAGTTTCTCTAATCCAATACAACAATCAGCACATCCTATGCATTTATTACATAAATTCAAGCTTGTTGATTCATGGAGTAGTGTTCCGCATAATGCACATTCTTTTTTACCCATTATAAAGATTAAAAGGACAAGATATTTAAATTATACTTAAATGATTCTGATCAATGTAGAATTACTTTTGAATGCTTTATTGTAATTATCATATTTATTATATATGCTATTTGAAAAAATTATGTTTATTATGAAATATAGCAATAGAGATTAGGTTTTTCATTTTAGGTTTTAGTA